>NZ_JFHL01000005.1 GCF_003664995.1 Mesotoga sp. BH458_6_3_2_1
TTTCCTCCAGACTTATCCCGGGATAGTTGCACCCCCCGGTTTTGATGACACTAGTAGTTCTTACGACACGTTCACGGTGGTTCACTTGTATTCGTCTCCTCTGGTACTCACCTGACGGGATCACTGTCCCGCCTTTTCCCGTAACGTTCACTACCATGGCTCTTTACCACAGCAGCTTACGGTGGTTTGAAGCCTCCACCTGCATGACGGCTTCGAGGGGCCCACCCTCATCTTCGATTAAGCATGGCTAGAAGTTCCCTTCTTCGCCTTCTTGGCACACGACAACTTGCAACTTGGAACTGTTCCTTTGCTCTTTCCAACCCCCTACCTGCTGACCCCAACCCCGGTCTTTCAAAAGCCCAGATCCCGGATCAGGTCCGGGATGACTATCTTAGGTTGTCATGAATGCATCACATTGCGTCATGAACATGAGGTCCGTTCTTGATGTGCTCAGTGCACACACCCCGTCGATAATGGAGCCATTTACACCTCTCGAGAGTGGATTAAAGAGTTCTTCAGGGCTTTTCAAGATCCCAGATCCTTACCGATCCGCTCTGCTTTCCCCTTTTCTCTAAGCTCTTAATAAATGGTCTAGCCAAGAACGAAGAACAGTTCCTCATTCTGGAACGAATAACAGGTTCTCCTTGGAGAAAGAATAACCGTTCAACTATGGACCAGTTCTTTTGCTATTCCTACCACGAATCTGCGACCCCCAACCCCGGTCTTTCCCATTTTTAACCCTGCCAATTTGTGTCGGGAATTTCCGATAGTCTTCTTTCAACTGCTATAGTGCCCTCTATTAAATGTTTATAGAACAGAGTATTTCTTCAAAGAAAATTAAAGTGTTCCCCTGAACTTAGGAGTAAATGTACCCTTTGAAGGCGAAAAACGATCCTATACTTGTTTCAGGAAGATGAGGAACGGTCATTCAGAAGAGGTCCATATTTATCATAAAGGGGCCCAGACCCGAGGAAAAAGGTAGAGGGGGGCCAATGGCCCCCCTTGTATCTGAGAGTGAATTTTTACTGATTGAAGTTTCTAGAGCGAGGTGGACTGAATGAAGAGAGTTGTCGTTACAGCAGATTCTCACTTTCCATCAAAGAGCGATTGCGGCTTTGCACTGATAGACGTCAGCAATCCCCTTGAACCGGTGGTTCTAAGCAGAAGCAAGCTTCCCGATCATTGCGGGAGTTTCGCGAGCAGTAACGGCTTCCTCTATTGCACTCTTCCAGGCAGTTTCATGATCTTTGACATTTCTGACCCATTTGCGCCTAGATTGCTTTCAAGGCTCGCCGCAAACGGTGGCTGTCAGATAGTGATCTCGGAAAGAAAGAAGAAGGCCTTTCTTGCCGATTGGAAGAACGGTGTCTTAATAATCGACATAAATGATCCCTATGAGCCAAGAATGATTGGAGGAATGGGGTGTAACGGAGATGAAAGAAACAATGGAGAAATTCACCCCTATGGCGTCTCCGGTCTTGCAGTGCATAATGGGCTTCTCTTCGCCTCTACTATGGATTACGACATGCTCCAGAACAGAGAGGCTCTTTACGTCTTTGATATTTCGAGACCGCGCAGCCCAAAGTGGATCGCTAGAGTGAATACTTACCCATGTCGTGGCCACGGCATAGTACTGAAAAGGAATTACGTTGTCATAGTAGGCTTGAGAAGTACGATGGTTATCGATATCTCGAGGCCTGAAGAACCCGCAACCATCTCTTTGATAGAAACTCCCGACCGTTTTGGTATGAATCCCTGGCTTTCCGGTGATTATCTGTACGTTCCCGAAATAGTATATGAGCCCAACAAGAAGCTTGCAGGATTGAGGATACTCGACATTTCAAATCCTCTTCACGTAGAGAGTATTAGTGAGCTTCTGATTCCCGCAAGAGCGGCCACTAACGTCAAAGTTGTGGATAATCTCGCTTATCTCTCCTGTCAATGCGGCCTGGCGATAGTCGACGTAGCCGATCCCGAGAAACCTAAGCTGCTTAATCTGTGTACTCCTTGTGAAGTCGACAAAATTGCGGAAGGCATCGAGGTAATTGACTATCGGGATGAAGTGTTTAAAGAAGAAAGGGTTTCTTAGCCCATAGATCACGTTTCGAACCGATTATAGGAGGTGTTTGGTATGAAAAAGGTAGCGATTCTTCTTGTAAGCCTTGTACTGCTGTTCTCGGTCAGTGTTTTGGCTAGCACGGAAACAAGGACTATTTTCGAAGGCGGCGCCGGTCCCGAAATGCTCGCAGAAAGATCTGCAGTCAACAATTACCACGCTTCTCAGATCTTTGCCGTATACATTCACACGTCAGGAGGAGATGTTCAAGTCGCAGTTAACGAAAATTGCAGCGACTTCTGCAGTTGTGCATCCAGATGTTTGCTCTGGCAAGAAGTATGTAGGACGGCAATAGAGAGAGGCCTTTCGCTTTCAACAAGTGACAGGGTAATTGTCTTCTACATCGAAAAAGGTGTGGAGAAGGTTGCGGTACTGGCCGCAAATGAATGGAATTTCACGCATGATTATGGAACTACTATTGAAGCCTGATTATCTCGTACTATTCAGATGACTCTCAATGGTTTTGGAAAAGTGTGCATGGAATGATTCGATGAGACAATGAATTCTTTTCTGAAGGAGGTGCAAAAGAATGAGAAAGACTTTCATAATAATCTTTTTCCTGATAACGATATTTGCATCACTGGCAATTGCTAGATACGATCTCGATGGAACTGTGACAGTAACGCAAGTGTACGTCCACACAGCCGGGGGTGACTACAAACTGGACATCTCGGAAATCTGCCTGAATCTCTTCAGCAGAATAGGGATCGAAGTTCTGTGGAAGGAGCTTTGTCTGGGAGCAGAAAAGTACGGCTGCGTTCTCTGCCCCTTCGATAAGGTAATAGTCTTCTTCAAAGACGAAACCGGTCTGGAAAGCGTGGCAGTTGTCGCCGCGGATAAAGACAGATTTGCTCAAGAGTTTTTGAACGGCGTTCCCACTTATCTTACACTGTGATACAAGTCTCGATAAAAAGAGTACAAAACCCTTTTCCCTTCTAACTAGAGGATCGGCCCGCACAGCGGGCCATTTTTTTGATCAATGTTGGGCGAGAGACTGTTTTGGGATAGATGAAATAGATCCTTGTTAAGTATAATAATGCTGGATCAGGACCGATCAGAGAAGAGGTGCTCCGGTGATGAAAAGAGTCCTTGTTGTTAGCGAAAGCAATTTCCCGAAGGGAACCAAGTTCAGACTCAGTTTCATCGATGCGACCGACCCGTTTCGGTTGTCTTCGATATTTGAAATGGAGACTCATAGCTTAGTTGTATCCTTGGCATACAAAGACGGATTGATCTACTGCTCGATGTCCAAGGGTTTCTCAATATACGATGTCTCCGACCTGAATTCTGTGAAAGAGATCTCACATATTGACCTGTTTGGTGGAATCGATATGGAGCTTTCATCTGGCGGCGATTACGCTTATCTGACTTCCTGGAAGAGAGGAATCACTATCGTCGACATTCATGATCCGTATAATCCATCTTTGATCGGTAGGGCGTCGTGCAACTACCAGGTCTTGCCTGACGACGACAGTCCGTAAGGACCCTATGGGGTTGCAGGAATTGTGGTTCGAGGGAGATACGCTTTCTGCGTGACCTGTGACTATACTGACGACAAGCACAGAGAGGTCTTCATTGTTTACGATATTGCAGATCCATAAAACCCTCAGCAAAAGGGAATGATCAGCACCGCTCCCTGGAGAAGCCATGGAATGGTTGCTAAAGGTGATCTTGCTTATGCCTCGGGTTTTGAAAGCATACTTGTTTTCGACATTTCAGAGCCGCTCGATCCCGTTCTCATCAACAGGCATGAACAAAAGGCGAGAATGTGCTGTAACTCGGTTATCCGGGGAAACCTGCTTTACAATGCAGGGTCAGATTACGCTCCGGAAGGCTCTGCCGGGGTACTGTCGATTTTTGACATCACCAATCCCCTTCATATGAGGGAGATTGGAGAAACGCCGACATTAGGGCGTGTTAGCTGGAACTTGGCATTAGTTAAGGATCTTGTATATGTCGTAAGCGACGGTACTATTTCGGCAGTAGAAATCGCTAACCCCGAGAAACCTGCCGTTAGAAGTCTTTGTGGGCCCTCGGGAGCAGACATGGTCTATGATGCCATCGAGATCATAGACTTTTCTGCTTGAGATCGATGAGAGGCGGGAGAGATCATGAGAGACTTCGCGATTTCCATGGATTCTGATCCTGATGAGAGAGGTGACTGCGCCTTCATGGTGGTCGATATTACTCGTAATCAGACACCGGCGCTTGTTGGCAGGACACCATGTCAAGGTTTTTACAGAGACCTGTTCGGAATCGGCAATTATCTCGTCTGTTCAGGAAATTCCGAAGTCGATATCTACAATGCAGCAATGCTGCCGGAAGTAAGTCTTATCTCTCATTTCAAGGGGTTCGGAGGGAAGAAGATCGCTCCGGATGTACACAGAGATCTCATATTCGTTCTAAACGAAGTTCAGGGTGTTGGGATCATAAGCATAGCGGAACGAGAAGAGCCGAAGTTGCTCAGTCACATCTATCCTGGAAATCTTTCGGAAGATCTATTAATGACGGATATCGCCTTGCTCGACAACCGTCTTCTGTTGCTTGTTAATGATTTGAGCACTTCATCTCACCGTGAATGCCTGCTGATTTACGACGTCACTTCGCCCGAGAGTCCGCAAATGAAAGAAAGAGTGAGTATTGCCCCCTGCAAGGGCAACGTTCTTGCGATAAAAGGTGAGAGACTGTATATCTCTGGATTCAACAGTCTTATGATCAGGAACGTCAATGACATTAATGAAAGCGGACGTTCGGCACTTGTGGAAAGGGACGGGACCAGGGGAGTTGGATTGATTGTCTATGGAGACTTTGCTTATCTTGTCGAGCATGAATGGGCTCTTAGGTCGACAACGGCCTTTCTCAACGTTGTCGATCTGAGGGTATCAGATGAACCAAAGTTCATGGGAAAGACGCTTCTGTATATTAACTTTCTTTCAGACAATCAAGACGTGTCGATGAGAAAGACCGGGGAGAGACTCATCCTCGTCTCGAATTTCGGGCTGCGGGTCATCGACGTTAGTGATCCCGCTAATCCGGATATTACCCATCTGTTCCGCCCCTCCGACAGTTCCAGAATTGCTTCCGGACTGGAGATACTCACATTTGATCGAGCTTATTAGATATCATATACGTGTATTCCCGAGTTCCATTTGCCTTCAGGAGCGTTTCGAGCGGTGAGCAATCTCGGCGATTCCGGTCTGCCGATATCTACAATCGCCACGCCCGAGTCACAGACGACATAGGCTATCTCATTGTCGATCGTTATGCTGTCCCCGAAGAAACTCAACGGCAAGACAATTTCTCCAATGAGTCGAGGGTGCAGAGGGTTAGAGATATCTATTACGTCAAGAATTCCGTTGTGTTCGACGGAGCTGTGAATAACACCAACTGCAAAGAGAAAGTCATCTGCTAGCTTCGCGCTCACTAAAAAGTGATTGCCTGTCTTCAGCTCTCCAACAATCATGGGGTCTTCAGGAATGGAGATGTCGAATGATAGAACCCCGTGCGCACCGACGGCGAAGACATAGTTGCCTTTCGAATCCATGCCGTGCGCTCTGAATTCCGGAGTCGGGATTTTCGTGACTTTCTTTGGATTCGAAGGATCTGAAACATCGTACACGTACAAAGCTCCCAGGTTTCTCGACGTGACGTAATCCATGGTAGCTCCAAACAGGAAATTGCCTCTGAGACAAAGGCCGCTTGACATACCATATGGTCCATCATTTCCAACGGGATGAAGATCTACGCAGTCACAATCGGCGCTTCCCAGTGGAATCGGGTCGTCCCTTTTTGAGACATCCAGGATTGCAATTCCCCGCCTCCAGTTAGATAGGTAGAGCAGCTCCTTCATTTTATCTAAAAGAATGTATCCTCCACTATATCCTTCTATTCTTTTCAGCATTCTTATGTTCTCGATATCTGCGATGTCGAAGACCTCGAAGAACTCTCTTTCAAGGCAATAGAGTCTTCCCGAATCGACTAGGAAGGCCATGCAGTTTCCCGAAGCTTTAACCCTGGCGTTTACGGATATCTTCGCCGGGTCGGAGACATCTGCCAAGATGAATGAGGAACCGATATTCCAGCCAGATAGATTCTCGCCGAAAACAAGACGTTTCACAGAAATCATGCCTCCACCAGGCCCAAAATCATGAACCCGTTTTAAGAGTTAGAGGAGATATTTAAGACTTCTTCAGTCTGCTTCTACTGTTGCCACTCCTATGTATTCCTTTGTCTGATCCAGTTCATCAAAAAAAGCTAAAACTGTTGGGTTGTTTACATCTTTAACGTCCACAGTCGCGACACCGTTAGAGCAGGCCAGATAGGCGGTATCTTTATCCACGAGAAGTCCAAAGCCCTCTCCCGTGTCTATACGGGTCTCGCTCAAAAGACGAGGATGGATCGGGTTTGAAACGTCGATTACCTGAAAGAATCCATTCTGAGACCTGTCGCTCGAGAGGAGCGGCTTTGAAGACAATTTGCTGTCAGCCTTTGCATAACTCTCTTCTTCGGCGAATTCAAGTATTCTTCCCGAGATTAGGAGTCGATTCCTGTAATCTCGGGCGAAAACGCCGAATCTCCCTTCAAGCGGCAGTTCTCCAATCGTGAGTGGCTCCTCGGGAGATGATATGTCTATTGAGAGAATTCCGCATGCACCCACCGCGAACAAGTGGCTTCCTACTATTGCCATTCCATGACCCCTAACAGGGGTTGTACTCAATCTGGCAGCCTTCTCTATGTTTCCCACGTCTCCGACGTCGTAAACATAGAGAGCTTCACGCCCCTTTGTCATCGAGTAGTCCATAGCAACTCCATACACAAAGCTTCCCTTCTTTTCGATCTGGGAGATCCCATACGGTCCATAAGTGGCGGTGGGTTCAACCGAAATGTCGCAATCACATGACCCGAGCAGAACAGGCGAAGTCGGGTTCTTGACATCAATTACGCTTATTCCATGCTGATAGCTTGAAAGGTACAGGCGCTTTTCCGACACTTCATACAGTGTTGTGTTGCCTGGATGGTTTCCCTCAAACATGGATACTCTGGAGATTTTTGGAAGGCTCGAAACGTCGAAGATTTCCAGGTGGCCAATTTCACTGCAGAAGAGAAGCCCATTATGAGAAGCGAATGAAACGGTCGTACCCAGAGTCCTTATTCGATCTACGAAGGATATCTTGCGCGGATCGGTAACATCGAGAACGACGAAGGCCGGATCGTACGGTTCTATGGGGAGCTCGCTTTCCGAAGTGATCATGAACCTTTTCACAGACAATCACGCTCCTTCCAAAGAGCCAGGAGTGACTTCGAAACTTCACGTGTTAACGGCAGTCTTTGAATGAGTTTTCGATTAAGCTCCTTTGCACCGAACAGAAGTGAACTCTTCTCGTTGAATGAGCCACTTTCAACCTCGAAATCCACTACAGTGCACATCACCAGCTTGTGTATTCGAACTTCGTGACTGAGCCGAACTCGTGTTTTCTGTACCTCTCAATTGTCTTTCCTATTTCTATCAGCGCCGGTTCTATGTACTCTTCCTTCACATACAGTCCCAGTCTGAAGAAGTTGTACCCTTTTTCGTCATTGAAGAACCAGTTTCCCGGCGCAATCTCTATGTTCTTTCTGTTGAGATTCCTTCTTATGTCGCGCACATCAAAGCCCTTCGGAAGCTCTACCCACCAGCTGGTTCCCGAATCACAGATATTGGCTTTGGCATATGACGGCAGATATCTGTTACAGGCATGGATTAACAATTCTCGTCTTTTTGTAAGTTTCTCATGGACGAAGGAAAGATGGTGATCGTAAAACTCGGAGTTGAGTATCTCATTCGTCACCAGCTGAAGTAATCCTGCGACATCTCTCTCCATGACTCTCATTGAACTCCATAATATGTCCAAAGCTTTATCCGGGCCTACTATCCAGCCTGTTGTGACTCCAGCTCCAAAGGTTTTCACTATGTCATGTATTTCGAAAACAACGTTGTCTTCCTCAAAGTGGCGCATTGGAAAGGGAGTCTTTCCCGTGTACTGAAACTCGGAGCCGCCGGTCAAGTCGTCGACAATTGGAACTCTGTGACTTGCGGCAAGCCTTACAAGTTCCTGTTTCTTCCTGTCAGGCATAGTCGTACCCATCGGTTCACCCGCAGTTGACTGCAAATAGACAAGTTTCACCGAATTCGTTTTGAGTGCGCCTTCAAGTTGGTTAAGATCGATTCCTTCGATACTTCTTCTAACGGGAATTACCTTCAGATGCAGGGTCTTCAGAATTCCAAGCACGTTCATATTTGTGGGGTTTTCAATCACAACTGTTTCTCCCTGTCTGGTGAAGGCTTTGAATATCAAATGCTCCGATTCGACGTTTCTGCCGCTTACGATAACATTTTCCGGCTTTAGGCTCTCCCCATTACATCCGAGTCGCATACATATTGCTTTTCGAAGATCACGCAATCCTTTTGGATGCTCCACATAGTTAACCGTCTCCATGAAGATGTCACTTTTCATCGCTCTTTGCGTGAGGGCCTTAAGGAGCTGATGTGGGATCAGTTCATCGTCCGGCGATTCATTATGAAAAATCACCTGGAGACCGCGCGTCGCAGTTTCGCTCGTCGGTGATCTCTTCTTGAACTGATGTGTATGTCTGTACCAGGTATCCAGGTGTTTGCACCAGTCGATAGGTTCGGTGTCGGCTCCCTTCTCTTTTTTCGCGCGAATATATGTACCGCTGCCCACTTCTCGGTAGACAAGATCATCCACGTAGAGTTCGTTCATAGCTTTCAAGACAACATTCTTGCTTACGCCGAGAAGCTGTTCGATTTCTCTAACAGAAGGTAACTTAGAGCCGTCGGGATATTCACCTGAAAGGATTTTCTTTCTTAGCCTTTCGATTAACTGCAAATATAACGGAACCGTGCTGTCCTTATCCAGCTGAAAATCGATTCTGAACACCTGTCTCACCCACTTTTTGAGTCTAGTATATATTCAACTGACTGAAGTGAATCTATTCACCAAATTCATCTTGGTTTACCGGAGACTTCTGCAAAAAAAATAATCTTGCGCTCTCGAAAACACACAGCAGAAGGAAAGCACGACGATGAAGGCCGTTGATATGCGCTTCACCTGAGCATCTCCCTTCACTCTCTCCAGACATCCCATGGTCGCCATGGCAGTTCGAACATCGATCCATATATCCATGGCCCATGATGGATGCTATTGTCGTACGCATAGAGAAGAAGTTGTGTGGCCGTAAAGACGATCGGCAAATGTTGGGCCATCACCAACTGGAATTCGGAGAACAATTGGCATCTCTCTTCCAGATCAACAATGTATCTTTGCACTTCCAAGATCTCATCTATTCTCTTCTGCCAGTCGGGATAAAAATAGGTCTCCTCGGTTATGTGATCGCTTAGATTGTAATCTGGATGATAATTCCAGTAATGTCTCACCCCTCTTGAATGGTAGACCATTGTAAGGAGCCCCGGTTCAGCGCCTCCCTCTGCGAGAGTCATTGAGTCGAATGTTCCAGAATGGGCTTTGGTAACATATGTGTCCCAGTCCATGAATGCAGTAGTTGCGTTGATTCCAATCTTCGAAAGCTGATCTGAGAGAACTGTGACGATTCCCACCCACTGGCTGTTCCAAGGACAGGTTAGTATCTCGAATCGTACAGGATTTCCATAACTGTCGATACAGGTACCGTCGCTCCTCCATTCGAAGCCGCCTCGTTTTAGCTCAAGCCTTGCCCGGGTTGGCGAAAAGTCGTAACTGAACTCCTCCACCTTGGGATCGTAATAGATGCTCGATGAAGATAATGGCCCGTGAATAGAGGCGCCCAGTCCAGAAAAGATCGTGTTGAGAATCGATTCTCGATCCATCAAATAAGCTATCGCCTTCCTGAAGTGTTCGTTTCTGAACCACTCGCGCTTCACCGGATCGGGAGCATTGAAGTTGAACATGAGGAACTCAGTCAGCGGTCTCGGCTGACCGGCCAAAACACTCCAGCTCTTTTCCTCGGCCATCGAGAGCACACGGGGGAACTGTTCAGCCGATGGATTATAGACATCAAGTTCGCCAGCCTCGAAACGAAGAAGAGCTTGCTCCATGCTCGTGGAGACCTTGACAAAGATCTTATCTATATAGGGCAATCTGAAGCCCGAGCTATCGAATCTCCAATAATACGGGTTCTTCTCAAGTACTATCATATCTCCCAGGTGAAACTGCTCAATGACGAAGGGTCCCATAACCACAACTTTCTCGGTTTCTCCAATATTCCAGGCAGACGGAAAAGTCCCATTTGCGACATACTCTTCGAGAGAATGCTTCGGTAGTATGGGAGTCAGACCGATAGTCCTTGGTGCGAGGGCGTTTGGCTCGCTCCATGTGAATGAGATCGTGTTGCCCTCCACTTCCACCAATGGCAGATCACCTGCAGAGCTCATAAAAGTACTGTTTCCGAACAGAGTCATCTCCGCGACTAAATATATCTCTTCGAAAGTCCATCTCACGTCCTCAATAGTGAATGGTTGTCCATCTGACCACTGAAGGCCCTCACGAATGACAAAACTCAATGTACACCCGTCTTCCGAAATCCACCAATCCTTGCATAGAGCCGGATGCTCCGGGAATCCAAATTCATTTTCATCCAGAAGCGACTCTACAATGAATTTAAGTATGTTTAGAGAAGCACCGTCATTTCCGAAAGCAGGATTCAGAGATCTGGGATCCATTCCATCAACGCTCAGTGTCCCTCCCGGTTTGCCGGAGACTTCTGCGACATAATAATCTTGCGCTCTCGAAAACACACAGCAGAAGGAAAGCACGACGATGAAGGCCGTTGATATGCGCTTCACTTTAGCATCTCCCTTCAATCTCTCCAGACATCCCATGGTCTCCAGGGCATTCCAAGCATCGCCCCATAGATCCACGGGCCATGATGTATATCGCTATCATATGCATAGAGCAGTAGCTGAGTTGTCATGAAAATCGAAGGCATGTGCTCAGCCAACAGCAGCTGGAACTCAGAGAACAATTCGCATCTCTCGTCCAGTTCAATAACGGATTTTTGCGCTTCCAAGATCTCATCTATTCTCTTCTGCCAATCGGGATAAAAATAGGTCTCCTCAGTTATGTGATCGCTTGGATTGTAATCTGGATGGAAGTTCCAGTAATGACTCGTCCCCTTTGAATGGTAGACCGTTTCAAGGAGACCCGGCTCAGTACTTCCTTCCCCCATTGTCATTGAATCAAATGTCCCTAAATAGGCTCTGGTAACAAATGAGTCCCAGTCCATGAATGCAGTAGTTGCGTTGATTCCAATCTTTGAAAGCTGATCTGAGAGTATCGTGACGATTCCGATCCACTGGCTGTTCCAAGAACACGTTAGTATCTGGAAACTCACCGGATTCCCATACTCGTCGATACAGGTTCCGTCGCTCCTCCAGTCGAAGCCGCCTCGTTTTAGCTCAAGCTTTGCCCGGGTCGGCGAGAAGTCGTAACTGAACTCCTCCACCTGGGGATCGTAGTAAATACTGGATGAGGATACCGGACCGTGCAGTATGACTCCCAGACCACAGTAAACTGTATCCAGGACCGATTTTCGATCCATGGCGTAGGCTATCGCCTTCCTGAAGTGTTCGTTTCTGAACCACTCGCTTTTCACCGGATCGGGAACATTGAAGTTGAACATGAGGAACTCACTCAGCGGTCTCGGTTGACCGGTGACAGCTTTCCAGCCCTTTTCCTCTGCCATTGAGAGAATTCTCGGAAACTGGTCGGCAGTTGGATTGATTATGTCGAGTTCGCCTGCTTCAAACCTTATGAGAACCTGTTCCATGTTTGTGGAAACCGTTATGAAGATTTTGTCGAGATAGGGTAATCTGAAGCCCGAGCTATCGAATCTCCAGTAATAAGGGTTCCTTTCAAGAACTATCATATCGCCTTGATAATACTTCCCAACAACGAATGGACCCATGACGACTACTTTCTCGAATTCACCGATATTCCATGCGGTAGAGAAAGTCCCTTCAGTTACGTTCTTTTCCAGGCAGTGTTTTGGGAGAATCGGAGTTAGGCCGATAGTTCTCGGCGCGAGGGCATTTGGCTCGCTCCATGTGAATGAGATCGTGTTGCCCTCCACTTCTACCAATGGCAGATCACCTGCAGAGCTCATGAAATTACTGTTTCCGAACAGAGTCATCTCTGCGACTAAATATATCTCTTCGAAAGTCCATCTAACGTCCTCAATAGTGAATGGTTGTCCATCTGACCACTGGAGGCCCTCGCGAATGACAAAACTCAATGTGCACCCGTCTTCTGAGATCCACCAATCCTTGCATAGAGCCGGATGCTCCGGGAATCCAAATTCATTTTCATCCAGAAGCGACTCCGTAATCAGGTCGAGTGTAATTGCCGATCCCCCATCCATGCCAAACGCCGGATTTAGAGACAGTGGATCGGTGCCATCGATGCTCAGCGACCCTCCCGGCTTGCCGTTACAGTCGACAATGAAGTAATCTGGTTCTGAGGCCAATCCTGCGACAAATAAAATAGTAAGCATAGAAACGAGGATTAACACTCTTTTCATAATCCCATCTCCCTTCCAACAATTGTCCTCTCACAATGCGGACCCGGAGGACACATTTTTCTTGCACCTGCACGCTGAAAAAGCCTCGGTTCAACAGTAGGTTTCAGGGCAAAGCTTGTTCGCTGTTAGATGGAAGAACAGAGTGTGAAAGAGGAGTAATAAATGAGCCAGTATCAAGCTTCGTATTCCCTTTCCCTCCATCCAGATAGAGGGACACAAATGAAAATTCAATGAAGCGACACGGCATATGTAGCAAAACATCTTTTCGGTTACACGTAGATTATATTGCATGAAGTCTATCAATCAAACAACTGATCGAACAGTAGAGCATGATTTTTTGTAAAACAATGAAGTCACTAGAATTAAAATAAAAGCAAACGCAATTGAACCTACATCTAAAATCACTCCAGTCTATGACAGAAGTCAGTCTTGGGCCTTCATGGTTGATTATGTTCACTTGATAGTCCTAATAGCGTTTTAACGATCTCTCACATGAACATTCAGGCATTTCGAGAGATGTATTCTCTGCAAAGCCAATGACTTTCTATTAAGGTTCTGTCAAATGAAAAGTATCAGTCCTGAATGCAAATCCGAGAACGTCTCTTGAGACTCTTCTTTGAAGGAGAAACGCAATCTCATTTCGCGCTGCTTAACCTCGCGCATTCGTAAAGAAGTTATAATCTATATTGATTAAGAGTTAGGAGTGATTCAATGCATTCAAAGAGAAGAATAGTCCTTTCAACAATTGTAATGTTGTTTGCCACCCTGGGCCTTTCACTTACTATATGCATCGATCCCGGTCATCAGAAGGAAGCCGACTTTTCTCACGAGCAGATCGCTCCGGGTTCTGAAACGACCAAGGCGAGGGTTTCTACCGGAACGCGCGGCTCCTCTACCGGGATTCCTGAATACGTCTTCAATTTGGAATTCTCTTTCATGCTTAGGGATAGGCTTCTCGAAGAGGGGTACGACGTCGTGATGACTAGAGAGAGTCACGAAGTCAACGTGAGCAACATAGAGAGGGCAGAGATAGCAAACGAGGCAAAGGCGGATCTTTGTGTCCGGATACACGCAAACTACAGCTCCGAAAGCAGCCTGAAAGGATTTATGTTGCTTGTTCCTTCTGCGTCGTCCGTTCACACCGCACCGATCTACGAAGAGAGCAGGAAGGCTGCCGAGAAGATCCATGCGAGCTTGCTGCAGATAAGCGGAATAAAGTCTCTCGGAATCAGAGTTCGTGATGACATGACGGGGTTCAACTGGTCGAAAGTCCCTGTAATAATCTTCGAAGCGGGGTATATGTCCAATCCTGAAGAAGATGTCCTTCTCTCCACCCAGGATTACAGGGAAAAGCTTGTCGAGGCTCTCGTTACCGGAATCGCGGATTATTTTCTTACGAAGTAGGTATTGCTTATCAAAAGCAGAACTCAGAACAATTTGAATTTCAAGCGCTTTGCCGATGCTCTCAATATAATAAAAATTGCTGCCCTTTTCGAGGGCAGCGAAGCGGTCTGAGGGTTACTTCAGCAATTAGATTATACAACTTTATCTTCTATATTCCAAGTCAAAGTTACTCCTGGAAGCGATTTCGACCTCTTGACAAGCCTCTATTTTTCCTTCTCCATTGTGAGAGCGGCTTCTTTCATCTTCTTGTTCAGGGAGACAATGTCCTTTGGAAATACCAGCGCAGCGGTCAGCAAAACCAGTCCGCATGGGAGCCAGAACAATGCAGAGACGTTCATTGCCACACCTAGAGATCCAACCGCGGTCGCAAGCGTCCCGGCAAAGAACTGCCCGAATCCAGTCCCGAGAGAATCGGTTAGGTTGAAGATGGAAAAGATTCTTCCCCTGTTTTCCGGGGCATTGACATTCATAAGCATGGTCTTCATGTTGGGTCCGGTCATAGAAGCGGAAGCGGCAGCAACCATCCCCAGCGCACCAAGCATTACGAAGCCGCCTGCTCCTTCAACGGGCGGGAAGTTCAGTGCCAGAAGAGCGACGAACGTCCCTATTATCGTCATTATTCCGCTGAAAAGAGGCATGTAGGACGGCTTCTTCTTGTAGAGCAGGCCGCCGATAAGTCCTCCAAAGAATATTCCGAGCACGTTCCCGACTCCAAAGAAGATGAATATCATAGTTGCCGATTCCTTCGACAGGTTCTTCGAGGTTTCGAAGAAGTTCACCAGATAGTATGGAATCGCACCCCAGGGAATCGTGCCGAGGATCCCCTGTATGAAGAGGATCAGATTGGTTTTCACTTTGAAGAGATTCTTGTAGTCCGAGAGTCTTACTTTTCCTATGTAGTTTACGCCCTTGTCTACGAGATCGCCCACGGCCACTTCGGCGGCTCCCCTCTTTGGCTCTTCCGCAAAAAGAAAGAATAGGAGAGCGAGAAGTATATTGGGCAGAGAGACAATTATGAACGGGATTCTCCAGCCGAGCGATGCACCGGTGAAGCCGGCTATAACCATGCCCACTATGGCTCCCAGAGAGATCGCGGTCGAAAGAAAGGAATTTACTTTGGCTCTCTGAGACTCTTTGAAGGCATCGCCGGCATAAGAGAAGACTACCGGAAAGAGGGCTCCGACTCCTATTCCCGTTAAGGCTCTGGCAACGAAAAGCTGGGGAAAGGTCTGCACGAAGGCGGAAAGAAAACAAGGAATCTCGCCCACCAGAACGCTTAAGAGAAGGAGGAGCTTTCGGTTGTACTTGTCGGCAAAGAAGCCCCAGAGAAGTGAAATCAAGGCCCCTACGATAGTGAATGAACCCTGAATCAGCCCGATGTCTGCCTTTGTTATCCCGAATTCGGCCTCGATTTCCCCCATGTTCGGAGACATGACCATCTGGTCCGCGTTTAGAAAGACCATCATGAAGAGCAAAAGAAAGAGAACGAAAGTCGCCTTTCCCTTTTTCATCTAAAACCCCCCGGTCTATTGAAGTTCGTCTCTTAGATTAGTGAACTCCTGTATTAAGGTATCCTTATCTCTCCACTTTTCCCGCACTTTGACGAACAGATCGAGGAAGATCTTCTGATCGAATATATACTCGAGATCCTTCCTTGCTTCAGTGCCGATAATCTTGATCATTGAACCGCCCTTGCCGAGAATTATCGGCTTCTGGCTGCTTCTCTCAACGATTACATCGGCCCTAATCTTCAGTATGTTAGCCTCGTCGCTGAACTCCTGAACAACGACTCCCACCGAGTGGGGAATTTCCTGTCTGGTGTTCTGCAGAACCTTCTCACGAATAACCTCCGACGCCATAAATCTAGATGAACGATCGGTTATGAGGTCTTCGGGGAATAGCATTTTTCCCTCTGGAAGAAAATCGAAGATGGTTTCCAGCAGTTCTTCAACACCGTCTCCCTTCTTGGCAGATATCAGGAAGGTGCGGCGAATGTCGTTGAAAAGCTCTTCGGCCTTTGCCTGGAAATCCTGAAGAAGCCTTTCATTTTTGTATTCATCAACCTTGTTGATGGCAAGAAAGACGGGAATTCGGCTTTGGTTGACGTGATTGGCAACGAGCCTGTCCGATTCGCGGAGCCCGTCAGTCGGGTCGACTATTACCAGCAGCAGGTCTGAACCGGCGAGCGACGAAGTCGCGACCTTGAGAATGTATTGCCCTAGCCTGTGAAGAGGCTTGTGAATCCCGGGGGTATCGTAGAAGACGATCTGCCCCTTCTTCGTTGTCAGTATTCCGCCTATGCGGTTTCTGGTGGTCTGCGGTTTGTCCGAGACGATAGCGATCTTCTCGCCGATGATGGTGTTTATCAATGTGGACTTTCCCACATTGGGCTTTCCCACTAACGCTACAGTCCCGGACTTCACTGACACTTCACACTCTCTCTTCTTCGAGAAGCAGCGAGAGGTCGCCTATTTTCAAGAAGAGCTGATCTACCGATTTGAGGAAGCCGAGTCTGTTGAGGCGGATATCTTCCTGTTCGGCCATAACAAAGACATCGTCGAAGTATCTGTCTATATGAGGCTTTAGCGATGTAAGCAGCTGGAGTGATTTCTCGAAATCGTCACGCTCGAGCGCTTCCATGACATCGTCGAAGCATTTCAAATAGTTGTTCAGTAAATCGCGTTCGGCCTGCTCGATGAACTTAGACCCGTCAAAACTGTTTCCCGAATGACCTCTGCTTATATTGTGGACCCTCTGATAAGCAATCAGAAGGTCATTGAAATCCTCGTTCTTCACGTATTCGGAGATAGCCTCTGCGGCTCTCACTCCAAGATAAGGAAATCTCCACCACATCTTCACCGATCGAGCAATATTCATGGAGAAACCTCTTTCGAGAAGAAAGGCTTCATACCTGCTGGAGAAGAAGTCTTTCAACGAATCTAGAGTCTCTTCGGAAGTCTTGTTTAGATTGTTCAAAGCCCTTTCCAGGAGCTCGAGAAGATCGAGCTTCCATCCAAGATGATGCATGGTCCTGAATATGAAAGAGGCTTTTCTTCTCAGAGCGTAAGGATCTTTCGATGCAGACGGGATGTTTCCTATGGCGAAGTTTCCTGCAAGCGTGTCTATCCTGTCTGAGACCCCCACTACCGCTCCAGTTAGCGTCGTGGGCACGAGGATGTCACGGTAGTGCTCTTCTATGCCAAGTGCGACACCGGACTTCTCTCCCGATGCTTCCGCATAGATTCTTCCCATGATGCCCTGAAGCTCGGGGAATTCCTGCACCACTCGGGTGATCTGGTCGGCCTTCGCCAGAAGAGCCGTTCTTTCGACCTCGAAGAGTTCATCGCTCTTGGCCTTCAGCCTCCTCGAGATCTCTGAGGAAAGCGCTGTAGTCCTTTCCGTTTTGTCCCTCAATGTGCCGAGACCTCGCTGGAACAAGATACCCTGGAGCCCGTCCACGTACTGCTCGAAAGGTCTCTCTTTGTCCTTCTCGAAGTAGAAGAAGGCATCTTCGAGCCTAGCGTTTATGACCTCTTCATACCCCAGTCTGATATTTCCCAGAGGGTCGGCCGGCCCGTCCTGAAAGGCAACGAAGTTGTTGGTCAGCTTACCTTCTTTGTACACTGGAAAAGTTCTCTGATGGTGCTTTATAGTTACGATTATTACTTCAGGCGGGAGTGAGAGGTACTTCTCCATGAAGTTTCCCAGAACTGCCGTTGGGTATTCTGTCAAAGAGACGACTTCGGCAAGCAGTTCTTGATCAACAGGAATCTGGCTATGAATATCCGATTCAATTCTTCTGATTTCGGAAAGTGTTCTTTCTTCTCTATCGCTCTCTCGAGCGATCACCAGAGCATCTCTCATATTCTGAAAGTAATTCTCAGGCGATACTTCAACTTCATCGAAGAAGAAACGGTGTCCCCTGGACTTATTCGACGATCTCTTTCCGAAGAGCTCCATATCGAGGATTTCTGTGTCAAGCATTGCTGTTATCCATTTGACCGGCCTCGCGAATCTGTAAGTGCCGTCCCCCCAGCGCATCGGCTTCTTGAACTCGAGAGACCTCAGAGATTCCGAGAAGATTTGAGGCAGCAGTTCTTCCGCCATCTTCCCGATTATTTCTCTCTGCACATAGACGTATCCGCCCTCTACGCTGACGTCTTCAAGCTGAGCGTTGCTTCCCCTGAGGAAACCCAGCAGAGCCCTGGTAGGTTCACCTTCTTTGTAGGCGATTTTCTCGGACGGACCCTTCTTCTTCTCCACAAAGTCTGATTGCTTCAGCTCAATGCCGTGAATTAGCACTCCGAATCTCCTGCTCGCCACGAAGACCTCGAGCTCTCCGTAGCCAAGACGGTTATTGTCAAGCGATCTCTCTATTCTCTCCTTAAGCTGAGTTTTTATACCCTGAACTTCACTTGAGGGAAGCTCCTCTATTCCAACTTCCAGTAGAGCTTTGTGATCACTCATCTGTATCGCGCTCCTTAGCTACGTACGCTTCGGCCACTGCCTTCGCCATCTCTCTAATCGATTTGATGTAGCTTTGACGCTGGGATACGCTTATGGCATTTCTGGCGTCGAGCAAATTGAAGGCGTGAGAACATTTGATCATGTAGTCGTATGAAGGTCTTACTAGACCATGCTCCATGCACAGGTCGAATTCCTCCCTGTAGAATCTGTAAAGTTCGAAGAGCCTTGAGGTGTCTGCAACGTCGAAATTGTAGGCGGAGAATTCCTTCTCGTTTTCGAGGAAGACATCGCCGTATTTGAACTCTTCATTCCAGTCTATATCGAATATATTGGCTTTCTTCTGAAGGTACATCGTAATTCTTTCGAGCCCGTAGGTGATCTCGAGCGAAACCAGGTCGACATCGATTCCGCCGACCTGCTGGAAATATGTGAACTGGCTGACCTCCATTCCATCGAGCCAGACTTCCCAGCCCACACCCCAGGCTCCCAGAGTCGGAGACTCCCAGTTGTCTTCCACGAATCGAATATCATGTTCCTTTGGGTTTATTCCCAGAGCTTCCAGAGAACCTAGGTATAGCTCCTGAGAGTTCTCCGGGTTGGGTTTGATTATCACCTGATACTGGAAGTATCTCTGAACTCTCATTGGGTTTTCGCCGTATCGACCGTCGGTCGGTCTCCTGCTGGGCTGAATGAAGGCAACTTTCCAGGGTTTCTTTCCTAGCGACCTGAGAAAAGTTGAAGGGTGGAATGTTCCGGCCCCCATTTCGAGGTCGTAAGGCTGGTCTATGATACACCCCTGCATAGACCAGTATGAGTTGAGTTTCTCTACTACGTCTTGTAAGTACATCGTTCCCTCCTGAGCTTCTTGTCTATTCAATGGAAATCAGGTAGTAATAATAGGGCTGTCCGCCGCTGTGAATTTCGAATTCGAAATCGGAGAAACTTCCCGAAAGAGATTCAAGCAGTTTTCCTGCGGCTTCCTCCGACACTTCCGATCCGTAGAATATCGTGACGACCTCTTTGTCGTCATCTTTTCCAAGAACGGTCTTAATCGAGTCGTGAACGAGCTTCTCGAGCTTTCTGCCCGAGGTTATCAAACCGTCTCTACCGATTGCTATATACTCGCCTTTCCTTATCTTCTTTCCCTTCATGCTGGAATCGCGAACGGCGTATGTAATCGAGATCGGAGAAACTGCTTCAGCCGCTTCTTCCATTTCTCTTATTAGAGACTCGCTATCCATCTCGTCGTTATACACGGTCATCGCAGCTATCCCTTCCTGAACCGTGCGCGTAGGGATTATGTAAACTTCTTTTCCGGGATTGTCGTCGTGAATTGCGTTCGCCGCCTCTTTGGCAGTCAAAATTATGTTCGGGTTGTTGGGAAGGACAATCACTTTGTCAGCGGCAATTCTGCTGATTGCTTCGTAAAGGTCTTTTAGACTTGGATTCATCGTCTGACCGCCCTTAACGGCGTAGTCTACGCCAAGACTCTTCAGAACATCGGCAAGACCGTCTCCCGGTGAAACCACTATCACTCCGTGGTGCTTTTCCTTTCCGAACATCTCAGGTCCTCTCGACTGAATATCTACTATGTGCTCATGCTGGACCTTCATGTTGTCTATCTTCACCTTCTGAAGGAATCCTACACCGAGGAACTTCTCAATAACATCTCCAGGGTGGTCTGTGTGGACGTGAATCTTTATGATCTCATCCTGATGGACCATGACAATAGAATCTCCCATCTCTTCCAGGTATGCTTTCAGCAGTTCAGAGGTCTCTTCCTGGCTGTCAGACTCATCGAGTTTCACTATCAATTCGGTGCAGTATGTGAACTTGAGCTCTTCACGTACGATCTCAACTATACGCTCCGTTGAAGATCCCATCGCCTGCGGCATCTGCTGAAGCGGTCCTTCAAGCTCTATATCGCCTTTAGTAGCCAGCAGGAAGCCTTCAAATATGTACGCCAGACCCTTTGCGCCGGAATCGACCACTCCGGCCTCTTTCAGTTTCGGTAAGAGGGTTGGGGTCTTCTCAACCGTATCGAAAGCGACTTCTACGAGCTTCTCGAAGTACTCGTCAAAGTCCTCTATGCCTCCGAATTCTTCGTTGGCAGTATCTGCGGAGACCTTCATGACGGTCAACATTGTTCCCTCGACCGGTTTCATTACGGATCTATAAGCGATTTCTCTAGCTTTTGTCAGACCCTCTGTAAAGGCCTTGGTGTTGACGAATTTTCTGTTTCCTATCCCCTCGGCGAATCCTCTAAATATCTGAGAGAGGATTACACCGGAGTTTCCCCTGGCGCCCATTAACATTCCAGTCTTTACCGATTCCAGAACGCTCACCAAGTCATCTTTCTTCAATCTGTCGAGATATTCGCACGCCTCTATCATGGCGGCCGCCATATTCGATCCAGTATCTCCGTCTGGAACGGGAAAGACATTAAGCGCGTTGATCTCATCTTTATTTGCAAGAAGTCGTTCAGCGGCTTTCCGGAAGGCTGCGACAAAAAACTTGCCGTTGATACGTTTCATCTGCTTAGCCTCCCATCAATCCTGCAAGCCGACAACGTGAATATTCACCTTGATATTGGTCGCTTCAGTAAGCTCCTTCAACTTGTGAAATACGTTTTCCTGGATGTTCTCAACGACGGTGGGGATTCTAACGCCGTACTCGAGAATCAGATCGATATCAATCTCAAGCGTGCCGTCGATCTCCTCGGTTACTTTGATTCCCTTTCTAGAATCCTCTCCCGTGCCGAAAAGCTTTGTCAGAAAGCCCGTTTGGGGCGATCCGACGTTCACCGGCCCGTAAGACTCAGACACAACCTTTTTGACTATCGAAGATATCGCCTGAAGAGAAATATCGATCTTACCGAATTCTGTAGTTACTTGCATTCTTTTCACCTCTCAGTTTAGAGATTCTATTCTCTATTCCCCTGGCATCCAACCCCAGCTCATTCAATACCTCTTCCCTCGTGCCGTGAGAAGAAAAACGGTCCTCAATTGCAATAATATCGATTCTACCATTGTAGTTCTGCCTTGAAGCCTCAAGCGCCACATTGGAGCCGAAGCCTCCGCTCTTTATTCCCTCTTCAACCGTCACTATCGTGTCGTAATCGGCGAAGATCTTTCCCAGAGCCGCTTTGTCCAGCGGTTTTATTGATCTGCAGTTAAAAAGAGCGCATCCGTTCAAGAGAGCGGCCTCCCTGCTTCTGGAAACCATCGATCCCGTTGCAAGGATGGCAGTTTCCTTTCCGTCGATCACCTTTTCCCACTTGAACGGGTCCATCTTCCTCATGTTCGAGACAATCTCTTCGATGTTCTGGAGCTCCGTCTCTCTCGGATATCTTATCGCAGTGGGATGGTCCATCCACTTCTCGGTGAAGAGAGTGAAGATCATATTCGCCAGTTCCTTCAGGCTCGAAGGAGCGAGAATCTGCATATTTGGAATCATCGAAAGGAACGATATGTCGAAGATTCCATTGTGGGTCGCGCCGTCCTGACCTACTATGCCTGCCCTGTCTATCGCGAAGAGAACCGGAAGATCCTGGAGGGCAACGTCGTGGATCAGCTGATCCAGCGCTCTCTGCAGGAAGGTCGAGTACACAGCGAAGACGGGTTTCGTCCCGGCCGCAGCCATTCCGGACGCAAAGGTAGTGCAGAGCTGCTCGGTTATTCCAAGATCGAAGAACCTTGCGGTATGTTTCGCGGCAAACCCTGCCAGGCCCGTTCCGTCGGGCATCGCTGCCGTAATAGCGGAAATTGATGGGTCTTTCTTTGCCAGTTCCGTCAGAACATTTCCGAAGACTTCACTGTAAGTAAGTTCCCCATTTCGGGAGATCTTCTCGCCGTTTTCAGGGTCGATTCTGCTTACGCTGTGAAATCTAGTGGGATTGCTTTCGGCGTATTCGAGGCCCTTCCCCTTCTTAGTGACTATATGGACAAAGAAAGGTTCCGGCAACTGCTTTACGGCCGAAAAAACGGCCTCCAGCTCCTGAAAATCGTGGCCCTTCACAGGACCCACGTAGTTCAACCCCATGTCTTCGAAAATATTGCCGCCGAGAATCGAGGCTTTCAATCCGCTCTTTATCTTCGAAAGGAACTGCTCGAGGCTTCCGAGCCTCATCGTCTCAAGGGCGTTTTTCAAGTCGCCTTTCATTTCTCTGTAGACGGGGTTCAGCCTTAATTCGGCAAGAGAAGAAGAGAGGCTTCCCACGTTTTTTCCGATGCTCATACCGTTGTCGTTTACTACCACTTTTATCTTGGAGCCGATGTCCTTCATCTGATTAAGAGCTTCAAGAGCCAGACCGGAAGTCAGGGCTCCGTCACCTGCAACAACCACAATGTTCTTTGCGTGGCGGAATATGTTTTCTGCCTGCTCTATGCCCATTGCGGCAGGAAGTGCCGTTCCAACGTGTCCGGCCCCAAAGAAGTCGTAAGGGCTCTCCTTTCTGTTCAGGAAGCCGCTGATCCCGCCCTTCTTCCTGAGAGATCCGAAGGAACCGAACCGACCTGTGAGCAGTTTGTGAGTGTAAGCCTGATGCCCGGTATCCCAGATGATTATGTCTTCGTCGGGGTCGAATACCCGGTAGAGAGCTATCGTCAGCTCGACGGTCCCCAGGTTCGAAGCGAGATGGCCCGTGTTCGAGGACACGACTCTCGTTATGGTATCTCTTATCTCACCGGCCAGAACCTCCAGCTGGGTATAAGAGTAGTCTTTTAATCGTCTGAAGAGTGGCTGTTCGTTCATCAATTACGACTCCATTCTTTCGATAGATCTATAATAGTGTCTGAAAAGGAGCGCCGTAGTCACACTGCCGACTCCCCCGGGTACGGGTGTAATCGCAGCCGCTATCTGGCTTACCTCGTCAAAGTCTACATCGCCCACGAGCTTCCCATCCACAAAGTTAATTCCAACATCTATCACAACTGCGCCGGGCCTGATCATCTCGCGCTCGATAAACCCGGCAATTCCAACGGCACTGACTACTATATCGGCGTTGAATGTCTTCTCGGAGATGTCTCTACTCCTCGAATGGCAGACTGTCACGGTTCCGTCCACACCTTTCTTCAGTAAGAGCAGTGCGAGAGGCTTCCCGACCGTATTTGATCTGCCGACAATGGTTATGTCTCTCCCCTTCACTTCGATCCCGTAATAGTCAAGAATCTCCATGACGGCTTCGGCAGTCGGGGGAGCGAAGAACTCCTCATCGTTGATTATTCCGCCGAGATTCGATACGGTTCGGCCCTCAAGATCCTTTCCGGGATCGAGCGCAGCCAGCACGGCCTTTTCGTTGGCGGTCTTCAGCGGATGCATCACCATTATTCCCGCAACGCTCTTGTCTTTGTTCAGTTCAGAGATCTCCTCGACGGGATTGCTGCCACTATCTCTCACTATCACTTCAATGCCGAGTTTCTCCCCCTGCTTCCTTATCGATTTCATATAGGTCTTGTTGGACGGGTCCGGTTCGTCGCAGAAGAGAACTAGTGAAGGAAGCTCTCCAGTTCTATTGCCGATCTTCTCCTTTATTTCTGCATATATGCTCTTTGAAACGATCTTTCCATCAAGTATCATATGCACCACCTCAAAAGAGCCCGCTTATCTTTCCGTCCGCGTCCACATCTATCTGCTTGGCGTTGGGATCCCTGCCCAGTCCCGGCATCAGCATTATCTTTCCGGCGACAACAACTATAAACCCGGCGCCGGCAGAGAGATTTAGATCTCTCACCTTGAAAGTGTAACCCTGCGGAGCCCCCAGTTTCTTGTCGTCGTCGGAGATGGAATACTGAGTCTTGGCAACGATTATCGGTAGACGATCGACTCCCTGCTTCTTGAAGAGCCTTAACTTGCTTTTTGCCGCCGGCTCAAGATCGACTCTACCGGCTCTATATATCTCTTTCGCCAGCTTGTCCAGCTTTTCCTCGAAGGAGAGATCCATCGGAATCAATGGCTTGTAATCGCTCGGACCGTCGACAAGCTCGACAAGCTTCCTGGCGAGGTCTACTCCCCCGGCGCCGCCTTCGGCCCAAACACTCGACCGCTCGTAAGGTATCGAGTTGGACTTGCAGAGGCCGTCGAATTTCTCTCTTTCCTTCTCAGTGTCTGTCGGGAATTCATTAAGGGCAACTATTACTGGAATACCGTACTTGTGAATGTTTTCGAAGTGAACCTTCAAGTTTTCAAAGCCCTTTTCAAGTGCCGACAAATCTTCTTCCAGAATGTCCTTCTTTGAAGCTCCCCCGTTCAACTTCAGGGCTCTGATCGAGGCGACCAGAACAACTGCGCTTGGGTTCAAGCCTCCGACAGGGCAGACGAAGTCGAGGAATTTCTCTGCTCCCAGGTCTGCCCCGAAGCCCGCCTCGGTTATCACATAATCGGAAAGCTTCAGAGCCATTTTTGTCGCAGTCAGGGTGTTTGTTCCATGTGCTATGTTCGCAAAAGGTCCTCCATGAACAAAGGCAGGAGTTCCTTCAATAGTCTGGACTAGATTCGGGTCGAGAACATCTTTCAGAAGCGTGGCCATCGCCCCCTGAACGTTCAAATCCTTGACGGTTATGAAGTCGCCATCGTAGCTTCTACCAACGATTATTCTGGCCAGCCGTTCCTTTAGATCGACCAGGTTCTTCGAAAGACAGATGATCGCCATAATTTCGGAGGCGGCAGTTATGACGAAGGAGTCCTCCCTCGGATAACCGTTCGCCGACCCTCCAAGGCCTACGATTATCTGTCTGAGAGCCCTGTCATTCATATCCATGGTTCTCGGCCAGTATAATTGCGCCGGATCGATTCTCAGTTCGTTGTCGAAATTAATGTGCGCATCGATAACTGCAGAAAGAAGATTGTGTGCCAGCGAGATCGCGTGAAAATCGCCAGTAAAGTGAAGGTTAATCTCTTCCATCGGAAGCACCTGAGAGTAACCGCCGCCGGCGGCTCCCCCCTTGATTCCCATGATCGGGCCGACAGACGGCTCCCTAAGAGTAACAAAGGATTTCTTCCCTATCTTGTTCAGGGCCATCGCCAGACCGACAGAAGTGGTCGTCTTCCCTTCGCCCGCGCTTGTGGGGCTTATAGCTGTCACAAGAACCAGTTTTCCGTCTGATTTGTCCTGCAGCTCATTAAGATACTGGTGTGAGATCTTTGCAATGTGCTTTCCATATCTTCTAATATGTTTGTCAGGGATAGAGACGGATGAGGCGATTTCGTCTATTTCTTTCAATTCTGCTTTCTGTGCTATCTCCAGATCAGTCAGCATGAAAAACCTCCTATAGATGCTTTTTCTCTGTTGATGCGCACTCTCGAGCGATTTTGTCGAGAACGCCATTTACGAATTTGCCGCCCTGTTCCGAACCATACTTCTTTGCGATGTCTATTGATTCGTTCAGTGTAACTTCGATCGGTATGTCCGGCTCATAGATTATCTCGTATGCTCCAAGCCTCAGGACGTTCTTGTCGGTTGAGGCAAGTCTCTCGAAAGTCCAGTTGGTGAGGTGTTTTCTTATTATCTCGTCTATCTCATCGCGATTCTTCAAAATGGTGTCGAAATACTTTCGTGTTCTCAATTTCATCTCCATCTCCATCGAAAAGAAGCTGAGCTCCTGTTCGAGATAATCCGATGAAGACTCCAAATCCTCATTGAAGTCGAATTGATAGATCGCGCTGAAAACAATTTCTCTCATCTTTCGTCTGCTATTGTTTGGACCTGCCTTCACCTCTTCAAACCTCTTTCTCTCTGTCTTCGTCTTCAGTCTCTTCGACCGTTTCCTCGGACTTACTTTCTTGAAGCTCGGGCTTCACTTCGGAGTTCTCAAACTCCTCTTCCTCTTCAAACATTGCAGGTTTCTGAGCCTCTTCATACACGTCTTCAATCGTTATGGAAACGTCTTCAACCTTTATCCCGCTGAAGCTCTCCACGTCGTTCTTCAATTTCTCCTGCATCTTCCTGGCATGAGAGGGTATCGAGACGCCGTACTTAATCTTCGTATTCACGGTTATCTTCACTGTCTTGGTTCCATCGACCTTCTCATCGAGATCGATATCTACGGTCGACTTGGCCTCTTTCCGCGCTTTTGCTTCCTTAGGATCGAATTTCAAGAATTCTATGTAGGAGTGAATAGCGATATCCCGGATTACAGCCTCCGAGATCTCGATTCTGCCGAGATCAGTCTCTTCAAAATCCATAATTCTCCCTCCTTTCTCCCTATGCTCTCTCGATATATTCGCCTGTTCTTGTGTCCACACGAATCCGCTCTCCATTCTCTACGAAGAATGGAACCGTTACCTTCAAACCTGTTTCAAGAACGGCAGGCTTGCCGCTTCCCGAAACCGTATCGCCCTTATATGCCGGCGCCGTATCGGTTACCTCAAGGACCACGGTGTTAGGAAGAACTACCCCAATAGGCCTCTCTTCGTGGAACTGAAGGTCGACTTCTTCGTTCTCCTTTATGTAGTCCAGAGCATCTCCCATCTCGTCTACTCCAATTGTATACTGCTCGTACGTCTCGAGGTCCATGAAATGGAAGAGCTCATCCTCAGAGTAAAGATACTGGACATGCCTGAATGAAAGCGCCGCTTCTTCTACCTTTTCGCTTGCCTGAAACGTGAACTGCCTTACAAGGCCGGTCTTCAAGTTCTTCATCCTCGTCCTTATTATGCCGTCCCCTCTTCCCATCGAATGCTTGTTTGCCTCGATAACAATGTAGATCTCACCTTCAATCATAAGGGGGTTTCCCTTTCTGATTTTTCCAACTTCTATCATCTAGAAGCCACCTCCGGATCGCTAAAGAATCTTCAACTCTCTATCTAGATTAGTTAGAACCTCAATTCCATTTTCACAAAAATAACAATCGTCTTCTATTCTAACCCCAAATTTACCGGGAAGATAGATACCCGGCTCAATTGTGATGACCGCTCCTGCGGGGATCGGATCGCTGTTCTTCGGAGACAGACCGGGACCGTCGTGAGTATCCATTCCCAGACTATGGCCAAGGCCGTGACCAAAGAATTCGCCGTAGCCCGCCTCTCCAATTATACTTGCTGCCACTTCGTGCAGGCTGCTTCCGATAACCCCTGCCTTTGCAGCTTTCTTTGCTTCAGTCTGCGCTTTGAGAACTGTTTCGTACACTTTCACCATCTCTTCTGTGGGATCGCCAATACAGTATGTCCTGGTTATGTCGGAATTGTAGCCGTTCACCCTCGCTCCGTAGTCTATCAGGAGGAAATCGCCTTCTTGCAGTTTCCTTTCAGACGGTCTGCCGTGGACGATCGCGCTTCTCGGCCCGCTGCCGACTATCGTTTCGAAGGCGAGGTTGCCACCTCGTTTTCTTATTTCGTATTCGAGCGCTGCACAAATCTCTTCTTCAGACCTGCCCGGCTTCACGAAATTAAGAGTCTCTGTGAGCGCATCTTCTGCAATCTTTACGGCGAGTTTGATCCTTTCCACTTCTCCCGGCGTTTTGACCATCCGCATATCTTTGAGAAGACCGTCGGCGGGTTTCAATTCAACTCCAAGCTGAGAAAAGACCCTGTTGTAAAACCCCAAACTGATCGTTTCTTCTTCAAATCCTACCCGAGTTGCTCCGTCTCTGACCAAAGTCGTCTTAATTATATCCTTGAGTTCGTCGCCGTTCCTGTAAGGAATGAGTTTGAACTTCGTCTCCATCTCGGCCTGTGTGAAGTATCTCGAATCAGTCACAATGTACTCGTCCTTTGGGGTTACGATCAGAACTGAGAAGGAGCCCGAAAAGCCAGACAGATACCAGGAGCTGGAGCGGTTGCTTGCCTCCATGTTATAGAGTACAAACCCCTCAAGATTGCATTCTTTCAGCTTCTCTCTAAATCTTTCGATTCTCGACATACCCGCCTCCGGAATTCAGAATGATATTTGATACATCAGAATAGAGTGATCTGATTTCTGTTCATCTTTCCCTTTTTCGATTGCCTGATCTCCTTTAGATCGTCTGCGGTCAGAACCCTGACTGCCTTGTCGAGGGCAGACTGCTTGGAAATCACCTTCAGGATTTCCTTTGCTCTCGAGAGTACGGTCTCGGGAACACCGGCAAGCTTCGCCACCTCTATTCCATGCGAGCTATTCGCTACCCCGTCGATCACTTTGTGGAGAAAGACGATCCCGCTATCGGTCTCGATTATTCTTACAGTCTTGTTCTTTATGCCCGGGTACATATTGGAAAGTTCGGTCAGCTCGGTGAAATGAGTAGCAAATATCGTGTGGCAGCCGACTGCTTCGTATATGAATTCCGAAACGGCCCAAGCGATGGAAATTCCGTCAAAGGTACTGGTTCCCCTACCCACTTCATCTAGAATAACTAGACTGTCTTCGGTTGCCTTCGAGAGGATAGTCGCCGTCTCCATCATCTCCACCAGAAACGTCGATTTGCCGCTAGCCAGTTCATCTCTGGCACCGATTCTCGTGAAGACCCTGTCGTGGATCGAAAGGAGTGCTTCATCTGCAGGCACAAAAGAACCGACCTGGGCCATGATCGAGAGCAAGGCGACCTGTCGAATGAAAGTCGACTTCCCGCTCATATTTGGCCCGGTCACTATGAAAAAGTTCTCACTTCTGCTAAGAGATACGTCGTTCGGAGTGAAATCCGAAACGAATCTCTCCACTATCGGATGTCTGGAATTCGAGATCTTAACCTTTCCGTCGTTCGAAAACCGGGGCCGGGAGTAGTTGTTCTTTCTCGCCACTGCTGCAAGCGACTGAAGAGAATCGATCTCCGAAAGGACCTTTGAAACAGCCTTAAGTCTCTGTAGAGAGTTCAGGAGCCGCGAGCAAACATCCAGGAAGAGTGCCCTTTCCAGTATCTGAATCTTGTCGTTTGCGCTCAGAATTTTGTCTTCGAATTCTTTGAGTTCCTCCGTGATATATCGTTCCGAGTTGACTAGGGTCTGCTTTCTAGTGTAGTTCTGGGGCACCTTGTCCGTCTGACTCTTCGGGACTTCCAGGAAGTAGCCGAAGACTTTGTTGAACTTCACCTTCAAAGAACTTATCCCGGTAGACTTCTTTTCGGCTGCTTCGATCGCCTTCATCTTCTCGACGGAGTGCTCGAGAAGGTCGCGAAGAGAATCCAGCTCATGATCGAACCCTTCCCTTATGACCTTTCCGTCGCCAACTGCGGCAGACGGCTCATCCATGATACTGCGCTGAAGAAGAGCGAGTTCTTCGGGAAAAAGCTCCAGCCGATCGTTCAACCTTTCGAAGGACGCTTCAGTTGAAATCAGCTCTTTGATCAGAGGAAGTGCCGCCAGAGAGGTTCTTAACGATTGGAGATCTCTGGGGGTAGTCTTGTCCGTTGAAAGCCGCGTTGTGATCCTTTCGATATCGAATACATTTTCAAAATACTCTCTCAGCTCATCGAGGAGGTGACGGTCAGAATAGAAAGTCTGAACCGCATCGAGCCTCTCCTCTATCTTCTCTCTGTCGGTCAGGGGCGAGAGTAGCCACTGCCTCAGCCGTCTTCTTCCCATTCCAGTAATCGTTTCGTCGAGGATTTCGAATAGAGAGCCCTTTCTCTCAAGACGAAAGAGATTGAGGTTTTCAATTGTAGAGGCGTCAAGCTGCATCGAATCGGATTTTCTGATAACTCTCGGAAGGGAAAGATGTTTCATCGGACCGAAATTGATCGTTTCCAAATACTTGAACAGAGCTCCGAGAACTTCAATCTCTTTGTTATTCAGCTCAAGATGATCTATGGAGGCAATCGAATAGAACTCCTTCACGTAGTTGATGCCCGATGAAAGAGCAAAATGCCAGTCTTCAACTATTTCAATCATCGCGAAAGTGATCTCGGAAATCTCCCGCTTCAGTGCCTTCAAGCTCTCCCGCAGAAGTATCTGTGAGGGTCCAGTTGCTGCGATGAAGTCTTTCATCGATTCGAGGTCATCGGCGGCAGAAAGGGCCACTTCGCCCGTTGAAACATCTGCCGTGGCCATTATGAAGAGTTCGTCCGCTTCTCCCACGGCGATGATGTAATTGTTCTCGGATTCAGGAAGCAACTCGTCTTCAACGATCGTTCCCGGAGTGACAACTCTTGTGACCTCTCGTTTCACAAGGCCCTTTGCGAATGCCGGATCTTCCGTCTGTTCGCAGATTGCAACTTTGTAACCTGCAGTCACCAGCTTTTTGAGATAGCCGTTTATCGAGTGGTAAGGTACGCCGGCCATCGGGACTCCGTTTCTCGAAGTGAGCACTATCTGCAGCTCTTTAGAAACCAGCTTCGCGTCGTCGAGGAAGGTCTCGTAGAAATCTCCCAACCTGAAGAGAACCAGGCAGTCCTTGTAGCTGTTCTTGACTTCAAGGTACTGTTTCATCATCGGTGTCATTTCGGCCACGTCATTCACTCCGGATACATCAAAAGCCGGCGCTCAGCGCCGGCCACTTATGCTTCTCTTTTATTCCTTGCCTTTTTCTTTTGGCTTCTGTTCGATGACTTTATCTATCATCCCGTATTCGACTGCTTCAACAGAGCTCATAAAGAAGTCTCTGTCTGCGTCCTTTTCTATCTTCTTTATTGACTGACCAGTATGCTTGGCAAGGATCTTGTTCAGTTCGTCCCTGAGATAGAGAATCTCCTTGGCCCTGATTTCGATATCCTTGGCCACTCCCTCTGCTCCACCGAAGGGCTGATGAATCATTACCCTGGAGTTCGGAAGAGCAAACCTCTTTCCCTTTGTTCCGCCGGCAAGGAGTATCGCGCCCATAGAGGCGGCCATGCCTATGCAGATTGTAGAGATGTCGGGCTTTATGTACTGCATTGTGTCATAAATCGCCAGACCGGAAGTGATCGAGCCACCCGGGCTGTTGATATATAGGTTTATATCCTTCTCCGGGTCCTGGGACTCGAGAAAGAGCAGCTGTGCGACCACGATATTAGAGACTTCATCGTCGATTGGCCAGCCGAGAAAGACTATTCTTTCGGAAAGCAGTTTGGTGTAAATATCAAAAATCCTTTCTCCCCTTCCTCTGTCTTCCACTACGTAAGGGACGAAAGGTGCCATGTTTATGTCCATAAGACCTCCTAATTCGTGAAGAGTTTTTCTATGATTTTCTTTGGCGGAAGAAAGGAGAAAATTATATGACCGCTGTCCGTTATCAGTATGGCCTTAGTCCTCTTTCCGAAAGTAAGGTTCACGATCTTTCCGGTCTCCATACCGAGCTGTTTGAGCCTTCGAACGGCCGAGCTTTCAATAGGAAGAACGGCCAGAATCCTATCCCTTACCACAAAGGACTCAAAACCAACGTTGACAACGCGATCCACTTCTACTTTCCCCCTTCCAATAACAATGTTATTATAACATAATGGAGATACGGCGGAGGTGTTCCAATGCTAGCTAACGATCAGGAAAGCCTCGTTGATACGGGGCGGATTTACGTCAAGGCGGGAGATGGAGGTAACGGCTCTGTCTCCTTCAGGAGAGAGAAGTACATACCGTTCGGAGGCCCGGATGGTGGAGATGGCGGCAGAGGAGGTCACGTCTTTCTCAGATCGACCAATTCAATAAACACGCTCTATGAATTCAAGCACAAGAGAAGATTCATCGCCCAAAGCGGGGAGAGCGGCCACGGTTCAAACATGGCCGGAAAGAAGGGAAAGGATCTGGTCATAAGAGTGCCCGTTGGGACGATTGCATATGACGCAGAGAGTGGAGAGATCATTGCAGACCTCTGTAATCCCGGTCAAATCGTCGCTATTGCCAGAGGCGGAAAGGGAGGAAGAGGCAACGCGAGGTTCGTTTCTTCAACGAATCAGGCGCCCAAGGCCGCAGAAAATGGCGAACCCGGCGAGGAACTCTTCGTTCGACTTGAGCTGAAGATTCTAGCCGATGTCGCACTGGTCGGGTTTCCAAACGTCGGAAAATCGACGCTCATATCCGTTATATCTAATGCGAGACCGAAGATAGCAAATTATCACTTCACTACTCTCTCGCCCAATCTCGGAGTTGTTATGGCCAATTACGAGCAGGGATATATAGTGGCCGATGTGCCCGGGTTAATCAAAGGAGCACATGAGGGTATTGGACTGGGGCATAAATTCTTGAGGCACATCGAACGGTGTAAAACAATCGTTCATCTTCTGGACATCTCAGAGAGCGAGGAAAGAGATTTCATTCAGGATTACAGAGATATACGTTACGAACTGGAATTCTACAAGCAAGAGCTTGCAGATAAGCCCGAGATTATTGTCGCGAACAAGTGCGATCTCATTACAGAAGAAGAGAGGCGGAAGAGGCTTCAACTATTCAAAGAAAGCACCGGCAAAGAGATAATTCCTATTTCGGCGGCGACTCACGAGGGAGTTCAGCCTCTGAAAGAGGCGATCTGGAAGTATATCGAAAGAGATCCCTCGTACTTCTCATACATGAAGGCCGATGAGGAGAGCCCTCTGCCTCAAGTCGAACCCGTCGTCCTAACGGCACCCTACCCCGAGGATTTCAGAGTGGAGAAGGACTCTTCCGGAAGGTATGTGGTTCTGGGACCGGCAGTCGATTTCTACGTGAGAAAGATCAGGGCCTTCAAGTACAGAGACCGTTTCATAATGGATAAGCTGGAGAAGGGCGGTCTTTCTTCGAAGCTTAGAAACGCCGGCATAATGGAAGGAGATACTGTAGTAATAGATGACAGAGAGTATGTGTTCAAAGACTAGAATCGGAATCTTTGGCGGTTCCTTCGATCCCGTACATACGGGCCATCTTGTCGTAGCAATACGGGCGATCGAACAGCTGGAACTGGACAGACTTTACGTTATTCCTGCGTACATGCCCCCTCACAAGGTCTCCAGTACGACCTCTCCATTTGAGATCAGAATGAGATGGCTCGAAACGGTTTTCGAAGGAATCGATGAAGCTTACGTGTCGGACTATGAAAGGGAAAGAGGGGGGATCTCCTATTCTCTCTTCACGGTTAGGCACTTCTCGAAACTTCACAGTTGCAGACCCTTTCTAATCGTTGGCGAAGACAGCTTCGTCTCCCTCGACACCTGGTTTGAATACGAGGCTCTTCTCGAAGAAGCGACGATCGCGGTCTACCCAAGAAGTATCACAGAGAGAGACCATTCCTTCGACGGGCAGGTAATCTGGCTTGACGCGCCTCGATTCGACATATCTTCGACTGAAATTCGCAAGAGAATTAAGGAAGGGAAATCGGTTGTCGGGCTGGTCCCGGATTCAATACTCGACGAGGTCCAGTCTTTCTATGAATAAGCAGATCGGGCTGTCGCCGATGGCCGGTTACACGGACGTGACAATGAGGGAGCTTTCCGTCGAATGGGGGGCCGACTTCGTTTTCAGCGAAATGATCAGCGCCGAGGGCGCGTTGAGATCTTCGGGAAAGACCGATGAACTTGTCCCGTCAACTCCGACCAGGATTCAGCTTTTCGGTTCGAACGTATCGAGGATGGCCAAAGCCGCGGCGAAACTCTCGAATGTGGCAACCTGGATTGACATAAACGCCGGATGCCCCGTAAGAAAAGTGACTCGAAAAGGCGCCGGAAGCGCCTTGCTGAAGACCCCGGAAAAGATCGCGGAAATGATCATCGCTTTGAAGAATACCGTAGAAGTGCCTGTCTCAGTGAAGATAAGACTGGGCTTCGACTGCATCGAGAGTGAAGAGATTATCTATCCGATTATGAAGGCAAGGCCGGAAGCGGTTTTCGTGCACGGCAGGACAGTCGCACAAGCATATTCGGGCTCTGCAAACTGGGAGGAGATCGACAGGATATCTCTTTTGCTTCACGGGGAAGGCATACTCTCTTACGGTTCGGGAGACATGTTCACTCCGGAGGCGATCGTGAACGCGTTAAGAAGTTACTCTGTCGATGGCGTGGTAGTCGCCAGGGGCGCCATCGGCAACCCCTGGATCTTCAGACAGAGTAAGGATCTTATACGGAAGGGCTTTTACGATGACCCTGATCTATCTGAGAGACTCGGTCATTTTTCGGCGCATCTGGAGTTGCTCGGAAAGAGAGTAGGCGAAGAGCAGGCAATTAGAGAGCTTCGAAAGTCCTTCGCCGGATACACTAGAAATGTTCGCAACGGCGCCAGGCTCAGAACGGAATACATGAAGTGCAGTTCAATGGAAGATGTACGAGATTTTCTCACAGTCTACGGAACCGTTAACAGCAGTATAAGATAATTCTGGCCTTTCCAGCACTTCCATTTGCTCATAGCCGCCTCAGAACCAACTTCAAAAAGTCAGAAAGCTATTCTAGACTGGTGATATACGAATATTGTGTCAAGGAGGAATACCTTTGGAATCTGATACTATGGTCGCAATAGTTAAAGAGAAGCCTGGAATTGGATTTTCCTTGAAAAGAGTGCCGGTGCCGAACGAGCTCGGTCCCCATGACGTGCTGGTCAAAGTCAAACGAGCTTCGATTTGCGGGACGGATGTCCATATTTACAATTGGGACAAGTGGTCTCAGGAGAGAATTCGACCGCCTCAGATAGGCGGTCATGAGTTCACCGGAGAGGTCGTTAAGACCGGAAAGGAAGTTACGTCGGTTTCGATTGGAGACTCGGTGGTTTCCGAGACCCACATACCGTGTCAGAAATGCCTTCAGTGCAGGACCGGCAAGATGCACATATGCAAGAACATGCAGATTCTCGGTGTGCACAGGGACGGAGTCTTCGCAGAATATGTGAGGGTCCCCGAGGTTGTCTTATGGAAGGTAGATCCTTCGATCCTTCCGGAATATGCTTCGATAATGGAGCCCTTCGGCAATGCCGTTCATACAGCGCTAGTGACTGATCTCACCGGAAAGAATGTCCTGATTACTGGGGCCGGACCTATCGGAGTGATGGCGGTAGCGGTGGCGAAGGTTGCAGGGGCGGCGCAAGTAATCGTCTCTGAGATCAAAGAGTTCAGAAAGGATCTGGCGAGAAAGATGGGAGCCGATATAGTGATCGATCCGTCAGAAGAGGATCTTCCTTCCAGAGTGAGAGCCCTTACCGAAGACAACGGAGCCGATGTGCTTCTCGAGATGTCGGGAAACTCTACGGCCTTCATTCAGGGTCTTCAGAGTCTTACTAACGGGGCCGTCGTTTCTCTTCTCGGAGTCTTTCCCGGTGAGTTATTATTTGATGTAAACGGGCTGTTCACTTTCAAGGGTCTGACTATGTACGGTATTACGGGGAGAAAGATGTTCGAGACCTGGCAGGTCGCGACTCAGCTGCTTAAGAACAGTAGAATCGACCTTTCGCCTGTCGTCACTCACATTCTTACCGCAGATAGATTCGAAGAGGGTTTTGATGTCATGATGAGAGGTATTTCCGGAAAGGTAATCCTTGAATTCTGAATTGACTTGTCGGAGGTGTTTGGATGTTTGATTTTGATGTTCTTAAACGGGAAATGGAGGAGCTTGAGGAGAAGGGTCTGCTCGTCAAGATAAGGACACTTGAATCGCCTCAGGGTGCCTGGCTGAACATCGAGGGGAAGAAAGTTCTTAACATGTGCTCAAACAATTACCTTGGACTGTGTTTCGACGAAGAGCTCAAGGAGGCGGCGATCGACGGCATAAGAAAGTGGGGAGTTGGACCCGGAGCCGTTAGGTCGATCGCGGGAACACTCGAATTGCACAACGAGCTCGAAAGGGAACTGGCAAAGTTCAAGAGGGTCGAATCTACGCTGGTTGTCCAGTCGGGCTTCAATGCAAACCAGTCGGTAATTGCGCCGATCGTTACTGAAGAGGACGCTATTCTCTCCGATGAACTGAACCACGCAAGCATAATTGACGGAGTCAGGCTGACGAAAGCCATGAGATATGTCTGGAAGCATAAGGATGTGAACGACCTGGAGACTCAGCTGAGAAAGGCCGAGTCCGACGGGGCCAGGAGAAAGCTGGTAATAACGGACGGCGTTTTTTCGATGGATGGAGATCTTGCTCCGCTTCCCGAGATTGTCGAAAAGACGAACAAATACGGAGCGATTCTGATGGTGGACGACGCTCACGGCGAAGGTGTTCTCGGAAGCCATGGAAGGGGCATAGTCGACCACTTCGGATTGCATGGAAGCGTAGATATCGAGGTCGGGACTCTTTCGAAGGCCTTTGGAATAGTGGGAGGCTTTGTCGCCGGCAAGAAGACACTGATCGATTATCTGAAGCAGAAGGCGCGTCCATTCCTCTTCAGTTCATCACTGTCTCCGGCCGAAACCGCAGCCGCCATCGCGGCCGTGAGGAAGCTTTCTTCATCTGACGAACTGGTCAAGACGCTGTGGAGCAACGCGGGCTATTTCAAGGATCAGCTCAAGGCGCTCGGTTTCGATACGGGACATACTGAGACTCCGATAACTCCTGTTATGCTTTACGACGCGAAGCTTTCCTCGACATTCTCAAAAAGACTCTTTGAAGAGTCCATATTTGCAAGTTCGATCGGCTTCCCAACCGTTCCCAAGGGAAAGGCAAGAATAAGAGTCATGATAAGCGCTTCCCACTCGAGGAAGGATCTGGACTTTGCAGTCTCCAAGTTCGAACTGATCGGGAAGGAACTTGGCGTCATAAAGTAAAAACACGGCTTTAACTTCAGTTGAATATAATCTTTGTTGTTGCAGCGGCAATGGCCGCTGCTTTTCGTGGAGGTGAAACGCTTGTTTGTTTCGTTGCTGATGCTGGCCGCTGGATTTGCTTTGCTCATAAAGGGTGCCGATTATCTGATCGAGGGATCTGTCGCAATAGCCAAGAATCTGGGAATCTCCGAACTGCTCATTGGCCTCACGATAGTTGCTCTGGGCACGTCGGCGCCGGAACTCGCAGTGAGTATCCAGGCGGCGATCAAAGGTTCAGACATCGCTCTGGGAAATGTTCTGGGGTCTAACATCGCGAATATTGGTTTGATTCTCGGTGCGACCGCCTTGCTCACTCCGCTGGGAGTTAACAAGACCACCATGAGTTACGAAATACCTTTCGTTATTCTGATCACCGTCGCCAGTGGAGCGTTGATACTGGGAAACGGCAACGGTCTGAACAGGAGTGACGGCATAGTCCTGATTACTTTTTTCTTGATCTTCATGATGTACGTGTTCACAATGGCTAAGAGGGACAGGAATATTTCGGACATCGTCGAGGTAGAAGGAAAGCGAGATATCGAGATTCTCGAAAAGAGTCCTGCGCTCGCCTGGGTAGCCACTATCGGAGGAACCGTAGCCGTCATTCTCGGAGGAAATTTCGTGGTCGACGGAGGTTCTTCGATTGCACGGATATTCGGAGTGAGCGATATGCTGATTGGTACAACTATTGTGGCGATCGGAACTTCTCTTCCGGAGTTAGTGACCACAATTTCGGCAGGAAGGAAAAACCGCAGCGATCTTGCCATAGGGAACGTGGTAGGGTCTAACATCTTCAATCTGCTCCTGGTTCTAGGGATTTCGGCCACCATCTCGCCTATCACGGCACAGAGATCGCTTGCCGGGGAAATCATCTTTGCATCGCTTCTCGCGATAGTCCTGCCCTTGCTTCTCTTTAGAAAGAAGGAGCTGGACAGGCCAAGGGGCGCTCTACTCCTGATAATCTACACTGCATTCCTCGTTTCAACAATAGTCAGCGGTTAGAGATTCTGGAGCAAATTGAATTAAGGTCATTTGATGTAAGTGAATTACTGTATAGATGTCTTTTTGCAGACTGGCGGATGTTGAGAAGAGAGACTTCCTGAATGCCTGCATTTGATCTAGAGAAGATAGTGAAACTCGAGGCGGACCTCGCGTCTTTCAATATCTTCGTTTGAATAACAGGAGTATCGAAACCGGCCAATTCGAAACCGTATTTCAGGTAGAAGGAGATGGCCGGATAGTTGCAGCTTTGAGTCTCGAGAACCAGGCGTCTCATGCCAGAAGTGATTGCGTAGTCTCTTGCTGCATCCATCAATTTCCTTCCGACTCCCATTCGTCGGCACTCCTCCCAGACCAGAATGTCCCAGATGCGAAGCGAATTGTTCCACTCTCTTTCGAAGAGAATTAGGCCCAGTTCCTTGCAGCCGTCGAAGGCTCCGTACGCTATCGGATGCTCTTTGAAAGGATCGAGGAGATTGTAGGATTCCTCTTTCACGAATGGGGCCGGGAATTCCTTCAATAGGAGATCAACCGTCCATCGGTCTGAATCGTTTTCGATAACGAGATCGTAGTATCTCTCGCTGGAATAGCTATATCTTACGGTCCTTCTGGAAAGCGATTCGGGATCAAGCGCGATTGTCTCCAATTTTTCCTCCTATCATGAGTCTCCTTCGTAAAGGCGAAAGGCGCGAATTCGAATTCTGTTGCAGTCGAGTCGGATCAGTAAGGGAAGACCTTGCGCCCGTCTTCGGGCAAAGGAGGATCCACGACACTGACTCCTGCAATTTTCGCGAAATTCTTTATAAGCTGCCAGCCTGGCGGATTCCGCAGAAAGCCGCCCTGTGTCTCCGGGTGAAATTGAACACCGTATATCTCCTTCTCTTTGTGCTTCATCATCTGGATAGGAGTGACATTTCCTCTTGCGAAGAGTTCAAATTGATCTGGAATGGAGGCTACTGCATAGGCATGGTTCTCCCATACGAGAAGGCCGTTGTCGAAGCCTTCAAGGATCTTATCGTCTTTCAGAAGAGTCATCTCGTGCCAGCGGCGTTCATCGCTGTAGTAGAGAACCGAGCCGAAAACCCTGGAGATTATCTGGTGTCCGAGGCAAATACCCAGTATCGGGACCTCGCCTCTGAGGATTATCTCTCCGCCCTGGTAAACGTTGTCGTTCCAGTCAATATAGTTCCGCATAGAATCGCCGCCGGCAATAATAACGCCTGCGTATTCTTTTTCATTTTCGGGAAGCTCATCGTTGAATATCTTGAAGATCCTGTACCTGATACCCTGTTCCGCAAGAGAACGCTCTATCGGTGATAGCTTGGCTTCATATGCCGGGTCGTTCAGAAAGAGGGCAACGACGCCTCTATTATCGTACGAAGCAGTAAGCATAGTTGGAAAGAAACATGCAAACACAACCAGTGCAAACAAACGTATTATTGACAGAACAGTCTTTTCCTCCATTGACTCTTGACACCTCTCACAGCGAATGATAAACTACTATTTGTGCGATGCCGGGGTGGTGAAATTGGCAGACACGCATGATTCAGGTTCATGTGGGCATACCGCCTGTGCGGGTTCAAGTCCCGCCCCCGGCACCAGATATTCAATAGAGGACGAACGACGTCCTCTTTTTTGTTTTTCTCCCGACTCGAACCAAAAAAATCGCTTGTCAAATCCCACTTCCTCCTAAAGGCTGTTCAGATGATCATTTTGCAGTAAAGAACACGTTCTAGAGGTTCGACAGTCCCGCTTTCCTGAAGAGAAGTCTTCTTACGTCGGAAAACTCCTTTCCGAAATAACGATCTTCCTTATGATCGGGAACTATCTCCTCGATATCTTTGAACAGACCTTCAATTACCGCACTGGACCTTTTCGGGTGTCTGAAAGAGAGCGCCCTGAAGGCCAGAAGCGCCTCTATGGAGATCAGAGTCGCAACGTTGTCTACTATTTTCCAGAGCTTTCTTGCGCCCCAGGCTCCCATACTCACGTGGTCCTCCTGAAAGCCCGAAGTGGGAATAGAGTCTGCGGATGCGGGGTGAGCGAGCGTTTTGTTTTCGGAAGCGAGTGCAGCCGCAGTGTACTGCCATAGCATGTAGCCGGAATTGAGGCCTTCCTCACCGTTGGTCAGGAAGGCGGGGAGGTCGTTGAGCTTCGGATTGACAAGTCTATCTATCCGCCTCTCGATCATGTTGCCCATGTCTGTCAGGGCGATCGAGAGAAAATCCACGGCCAGCGCGACAGGTTCTCCGTGGAAGTTGCCTCCGGAAATAGCGTCTCCGTTCTCGAATATCAGGGGGTTGTCCGTTGCAGAATTTACTTCTATATTAAGTACCGATCCAACATAATCGATAGTGTCTTTCACCGCCCCGTACACCTGAGGAATGGTCCTTAGCGTGTAGGCGTCCTGAACGCGGTCACAGTCCAGATGGGAAGTCCTGATCTCGCTTCCTTCCAGCGTCTCTCGAAGTCTTCTGGCAACGTAACTCTGCCCGGGATGCCTTCTTGCCTGCTGAACTCTCGCATCGAAGGGTGAAGTGCTTCCCATGAGGGCATCGACGGACATCGCCGCAACGAGAATTGCCTGTTCGAAGAGCTGCGTCGCGGTGTGTGTAGCACAGGCGCCGATTCCCGCCATGAAGGCAGTGCCGTTGAGAAGGCTTAGCCCCTCTTTTGATTTCAGTACGAGAGGCTGGAGTTTTGCCCTCTCCAAAGCCTGAGAGGAGGAAACCACTTTCCCGTCGAAAAAGCACTCTCCTTCACCTATCAGCGTCATAGCGATGTGCGCAAGGGGAGCCAGGTCTCCGCTGGCTCCGACGGAGCCTTTCTCGGGGACCATAGGGGTGATTCCATTGTTGAGAAGGTCGAGAATCCTCTGAACGACGCACTTTCTCACTCCTGAATATCCCTTCAGGAGAGAATTCGCCCTAACCAGCATTATCGCCCTTACGAGTTCTCGTTGGACGGGCTCCCCTACACCCGCCGCGTGAGAGAGCACTATGTTCTTCTGAAGGGCGTTGACATCGTCGGGAGAGATGCGATGATCGGCAAGAATTCCGAATCCAGTGTTCACTCCGTATATCGTTTTCTCTTTGCTGATGATCTCAAGGGATCTTCGCCTCTCGTCCAGAAGCCCGGCCGCGGTTTCTTCAATACTACATGGCTCATTTTCGAACGCGACACCGAAGATATCCGAGAGCCTCAAATGTTCTCCGTCTATTTGCACTGACCCACCTCCGGGAGAGTCCGTTTTATCGGTAAAGATTATATTGGATAAACCTTAAGCTGGCAAGTCTGCGACGACTCTCGATGGACGGCAGAACGTGCCTATCTAACCCATTCAAGACCTGGAATCTCCACTTTTTTCTCCAGTATGCTGAAAAGCTTTGTGAAGAAGAGAACCACCACGAGATATATAATCGCGACAACGAGATACACTTCGAAGAACTGGAAGTTTCTCGAAGCGATGAACTTCGCCTGTGCCATCAGTTCAGGCGCACCGACTATATAGGCCAATGAAGTGTACTTCAGCAGGTAGATGAATTCATTTGTCCAAGCCGGGATGACTCTTCTGAAGGCCTGAGGCATTATCACCTGCAGTATCGCCTGTCTCTTAGTCATTCCAAGAGATCTGGCGGCCTTCATCTGGTTGCCGGCAATCGACTGTATTGAGCCCCTGAGGTATTCGGCCTGGTAACAGCCGCTGTTGATAGCAAAGCCGATAATCGCCGCCGTGAAGGGCGACAGGTTCACTCCAAGTGGCGGAAGGCCGTAGTATAGAATGAAGAGCTGAACGAGGAGCGGCGTGCCCCTAATCACCTCTATGATTGCGGTCGAAATTCCGTAGAAAAACTTGTTTCCGTACACTCTTGCGATCGCCAAAACCACGCCGATCACAAATCCAATCACCACGGCGATCATTGTCATCTCAAGAGTGACGCCGAGTCCCTCAAGTAGTTTCGGCCAGTTGTCTACAACTATCTTCCACATTCTCTCCAATTCATTCACTCCCCGTAGAGCTCGTTGAGCTTGAAGAGAAATTCCTTCGTTCTGGGATTCTTGGGATTCTTGAACATCTCTTCGGGAGAGCTCTGTTCGACTATATGGCCGTGCTCCATGAAGATGATCTCATCCGATACGGTTCTGGCGAATCCCATTTCATGAGTTACTACGAGCATCGTCATCCCGCTTTCGGCAAGATTCTTCATAACAGAGAGAACTTCCCCGATCAGTTCCGGGTCGAGTGCCGACGTAGGCTCGTCAAAAAGGATTATCTTTGGCTGCATTGCTAGAGCGCGCGCGATACCCACTCTTTGCTTCTGACCGCCCGAGAGCTGTGCGGGATACATCTTCGCCTCTCGCTCCAGCCCGACTCTCTTGAGTTCCTTCATCGCCAGCTCTTTTGCTTTCTCCTTCTCCACCTTCTTGACCTTGGTCAAACCGACCATGACGTTCCTGAGAGCTGTAAGATGATTGAAGAGACCGAAGTCCTGGAAGACAAAACCTATCTCCTGGCGAATCCTGTTTATGTTCTTTGCAGAAGTCACTTCTTCCTCTTCCAGCCATATTTTGCCTTCATCTGGAGTCACGAGCATGTTTATGCAGGAGAGCAAAGTGCTCTTGCCGGTGCCGCTGGGGCCGATTATCACCTTGGTCTCGCCTTCATTCATATCGAATGAAACGCCTTTGAGAACCTCCTTGTCTCCGAAAGATTTCTTAAGGTTCTCGACTCTCAATACGACTCTGTTTTCGCTCATCTTACCGTCTCCTTTACATCGAATCCAGGTATAGCAAGCCGCTTCTCGACGCTTCCCAGAGTCTTGTTGATAATGATCGTCACTACGAAATACATTACGGCAACCGTGAGATAGATAAGCATCGGTTCGTACTTCGTAGCGATTATGTATCCACCCTGGCGAAGAAGCTCCGTGACTCCAAGCGCATAAGCCAGTGACGAATCTTTAAGTACTATCGTGAACTCGTTTGTCCATGGCGGCAGGGCGATCCTTACTGCCTGGGGAAGGACTACATTTATGAATCCCTTAAGATTGGTCATTCCCAGTGATCTGGCAGCTCTCATTTGAGCCGAGCTGACGGAGTTTATTGCTCCCCGGAAGATCTGAGACTGATAGGCGGAGGATCTGAAGCCCAGTCCTATCACTACCGCGACAAATGGGGAGAATCTGATTCCAATTCTCGGAAACCCGTAGAATATTAAAAAGAGAATTACCAGTTCCGGAATGCTTCTGAGGATCTTTTCATAGCCTGCAATGAAAGCCTTGATCCACTTGTTTCCGTAGACCTGGCCAAAAGAAATGGGGAGGGCCAGAACAAGGCCCAACCCCAGAGTCAAAAAAGTGATTTGAAGTGTTACCCACATTCCTTTCAGAAGAGCGGGCAAAGAATCAACTATTAATCCGAGTTTATCTATGACTTCCTCCGCCCTTCAATCAGAAGTGCTTGAGGTTCAGTTCATTGAGCTTTCCGGACTCTTCAAGTCTCGAAATGCCTTCGTTTATGAGATTGAGTAGATCCTTGTTCGCCTTGTTTACTGCGATACCGTAGTCTTCGTAAGTCTTGATTACTCCAATGACCTTTACCGGTCTTACCTCAGCAAAGCTCTCTGCTACCGGTTCATCCAGGACTATTGCATCGATGTTCTTGTTTACCAGGTCGGTCATTGCAAGAACGTATGTGTCGTATCTCTTGAAATCGCCCGTAAGGATCTTTGTCTCGACAAGATTTTCCTCGACCCAGAGATCACCGGTTGTACCAGTCTGGACACCGACGTTATGCTTTCCGAAGAGAACTGTCACGGTCATTTCGCTGTCTTCTCTCACAACTACGCTTTGATCGGCAGTCCAATAAGGTTTCGAGAAAGAGACAACTTCTTCTCTTTCAGCAGTAATCGTCATTCCCGAGACGACGAGATCGAGATTTCCAGATACGAGAGCTGCAATAAGAGAATCGAAACTCATATCTCTTATTTCGACCTCAAAGCCCATCTCCTCGGCGATCGCTTTGATTAGGTCGATGTCGAACCCCACGAACTCTCCGTTCTCTACATATTCAAATGGCTGAAAATCTGCGCTTGTGCCGACCACATACTTGACTCCAAATGCAAAGCCAACTGAAATCAGCAGCGCGAGCAATACTAACAAAGTTTTCTTCATAATACCCCTCCTTATAGAAGATAAAGTGATTGTATATCAAGATGCTTTCATTACCAAGAACCTCTCTTTCATCTTCTGCAAAGAATTGATGCAAAGTGATGTGAGAGCTTCGATTATCGTGCCCAAAAAACCTCTCTTCAAAAACCGGCCTGAGCTAACCATTTTCAACGCTACCGGCACCCAAACTACAATGCGATCCACCGACTCGAAGAGATATTTCCCACTGACATTATACCCTTTAGAAACACTTGAGCCAAAAACAACTGTTAACATAGTGATGGTGATGGAGATGAAAATTGGTATTGCATTGAGCGGCGGTGTCGACAGTGCCGTCGCGGCCGCTCGATTGATTAGACAGGGAAACGACGTAATTGGTTATCACATGATAGTTCTTGAGGGCAACCCGCTCGCGAATGCGACTGTCGATGATGCAAAAGCCGTCGCCGACCATCTCGGCATTGAGCTGAAGATCGTAGATTTGCGCGAGGAGTTTAGAAGGATACTCTATTACTTCGCCACTTCCTATATGAGCGGGGAGACGCCAAATCCATGCGTCGTATGCAACGATTCGATGAAATTCGGATTGCTGCTCGAGCAGATGTTCTCTTTCGGTGCAGAGAAGATAGCCACAGGCCATTACGCAAGACTTGTCTCCCTGGATGAAACACTTTTCTTGGCGAGAGCACTTGACAGAGCGAAGGATCAGTCTTATTTTCTTTCGAGAATCAAGAAGCACAAACTGCACGACATTCTCTTTCCTCTGGGTGAAATGACGAAGGAAGAAGTCAGGCAAGAGGCTTCGGGGATTGATCTTCCCGTCCATTCGAAGAAGGACTCTCAGGAGATCTGTTTCATTCCCGACGGAGACTACAGAAGCTTTCTGAAGTCGCGGGGAATCGATGGTAAGCCGGGATCCATAACGGATGAAAATGGAAATCTGTTGGGAAGACATAACGGACTGTCGGGATACACCGTCGGTCAGCGAAAGGGCCTAGGAGTCTCCGGGGGGGAACGCTATTACGTCAAGAGGCTAGATCTAGAAAGAAATAGGCTCGTTCTGGCGCGTAGAGAGAGCCTGATATCGGAGTCGCTGACAGCGAAGGATCCAAACTGGTACATTGATCCGGGTGATGGATTTGAATGCCTTTGCATGATAAGAAGCTCGATGAGAGCCGTTCCTGCCAGCGTCAACGTTCTGGCGGACAAAAGGCTTAAAGTGCACTTCCCGGAAAAAGTATGGGCAGTAGCCCCCGGCCAGCTGGCCGTCTTCTATATTGATGATCGCGTGGTTGGCAGTGCCTTCATAGAAGGGAGTTCCGTTCTTGAAAGTGGAGACGACACGTGATAGAATTTTCCAGACAGGAAGTAGTTCAGTTGGTAGAACGCTGGTTTCGGGAACCAGAGGTCCGGGGTTCAAGTCCCCGCTTCCTGACCAGAGCAGGCCCATTAGGGTCTGTTTCTCTTTTTTGTGGGCCCGGGCAATCGGCAGACTCTCCAGATGATCGTTTGTTTGAGTTGATCTGCTAGAATATTCTTACAGAGAGTAGTTCTCTTTGTCTTCTCCTCTGATCGATCGATCTGGAGGTGGATCTAGTGAAAAGGATAGGCTTCCTGTTTCTATTATTCTCACTTCTTCTGATCACAACCGTTTATTCGAGAACGCTTGAACTGAAAAGCTGGCAAATATGGGATTTCAGCTACAACGGCATTCACGAAGTTTGCTGCGCCGTCAGTGTCAAAGACGGAGAGATCCCCGTCACGGGACTCTCAATTGAAGACTTCACCATAACCGAGACTCTCGTAGACGAGTACGGGAATGTCTTGTCAAAGGCCGAAATTGCTCCGGAGCAGAGAGAAGACCAGTTTGGTGGCATTGGATTCTGGGAAAGATCAGTATCTTCCTCGAAAATCGATCTGGTCTTCCTGATCGATGCGACTGGCTCAATGGCTGATCAAATCGAGTCGATCAAGTCAGAACTGAAGGAATTCGTGAATCGACTCGAAGAGGATGCAAGTGATTTCAGGGTGGCGGTTTTGCTCTTTGAAGCATCGTCACTGGAAGAGCCCGGAAGAAAGTCACCGGACCATCCATTCTACGGAGTTATGGAAAGGGACGAACTTCTTCTCGCTATCGAGGAAATCGAAACGGCCGGTGAATGGCACATAAACACCTGGAGTTATGACGCAATCCTCTTCGGAAGTCAGCTTGAATTCCGTGAAGACTCCAGGGCAGTTATGGTGGTCATTACAGACACTCTTCCGGAGACTGTTTACGGACCATTCTGGTACTTCGCCGGAGGCAGTGTTGCCACGAAAAGAGCCGTGGAAATCGCGCTGGAAGAAAGGGGCATCGAGCTGAAATACTTCCAGCCCGAGGAGTCTGCACTGGCGCACATGGAGAATTATGACAGGCTTATAAATCCCGCGTTGAGCGAGTCGAATTTCAACCGTCTGGCAGGGGCCGTTTCTCTTGGCTGGCCATTCAAACAGGATCTCATCGAAGTCGACGCACTGCCCGTTTCTGAATCGATTTATTACCTCTCATGGAAATCCGGTCTTGATGAGATTACAGATTACTATCGGAAAGAAGGTTTCGAAGTTGAAGTGGACGTGAAATGGGGTGATGAACATGCCTCTTTGGCGTATTCGCCATTTTTCGATGAAGAAGGCTATCTCCAGAGTTCAGAGGACTACCATCTTCCCGTTCTCGACGAAGAGGGCAATGCGTTGCCCGACAAGGCCTTGGAAATGGATTTGCTGAGAGAGTTGGGCGACCTGAAAGCATTCAGCGAAACCTATATTATGAAGGATGGGGTTCTGCAACTGCGGTCGGTCGATCCGGGAGAGTACCTCTACAGACTCTATGGATATGGAAGAAGCTCTCACCGCTATTCCACACTTCGACTAGATGGTTCAGGAAAAATTTCATTCGTTCAGGGAGAAGCGTTACCGGATTTTGTTGTTGCCCGTACGGGCGATGCATTTCTCGAGTCGGTTAAGATCAGAGGCCTCATGGATGAATTTGTAAGCAACGAGATCGCAGTGAATGAATCTAAAGAGTTTGCAGAAAAGTCGTTGAAATGGATGGGTACGATCGCTTCTGACGGACTGAACCTAAGGGAAATGGAAGCTATGAAGAGATTCTACGTATCCGTGGGGGCATTTCTCAATGGAATGTCCTATGCGGCAATTGAATCGGAGAGAGTAGAGAGTGATCTACTGCAGATGGTGCGTGATACGAGGAGCATAGTTCAGCATGCAGAGGAAGTGGCCGCAATGATATCTTCTGCAAAGAACATAATACTCTCCACCGCTTCGATCATCGCCGACATTATCTCGGGTAACTGGAGCGGCGTGGCACAGCAGATATCAATCGAAGCACTGCTGGATGAGTTCGTAGATTATGTGAAAAACGACCTGCTCGACGATGTGCTTGAGGCCGTGAAAGATAAGCTCAGGGCATACCTTTCCGATCCTTCAAAGGCCGAGGAGCTTCTGAGTCTAATAAAGGGCGACATGGTCGGATGGGTAAGAGGCGGCGAAGACTCGGATGAAGGAAGCGTCAGGGATGAAATCCGGCAGGTAGTCTACACCGACCTCACTTACCGCAATTTCACAAAACCGGTAATAAGAGAGCTTGAGGAGTCTCTGTCGGGGGCGGCTCGTCTGGCTTCACTGTCAATTTCAGATCTCGATCTCTACGCTGCGAGCTGGAGTATGAACAGGGATTTCGCAAGCATGAGAAGTAAAGTGATGGGACCTCTGCAAGACTGGTCGTTCGAGGTGCTCGGAGAACATGAGAGAATAGACAACTGGGAAACGATCCTCGAGATCTTCGAAGAGACGGTTCCTCTGATTGTAGAGCTTTTGAGGCTCATGGAGCACAAAAACCCCGTCCTCGGCGATATTGCAGAGGAGCTGTCGAAGCTCTCTTATGTGCTGGATGCCGTAGGTCTCCTTACACTGGCATATGAAGTATCGCTGAAAGCCGATCAGCTTACAACGATGGCAGGAAAGCTCGATAGGGTCAACGACTATCTCTTTTCCGAAGCCGGTTACTAGAGGTCTCTCATCAGTATCTTTTCATCATCGTCCCACTCGCCAGTATCGACGAAGCCCAGCTTCAGGTAGAACTGGAGCGGAGAAGGTTCATTGACGACGCATGAGGTGAAGAGTTTCTCATAACCCTGGGCCTTGAGATACTCAATCAACAAGAGGATAGCGTCTCTTCCATATCCCATCTTCTGATACTTGCCGCCGATCATGAAGCGCCACATAGAGGCATGCTTGAAATCTTTCATTCTCGGATCGGGCGTGAAATCCAGCATAATGAAGCCCACCATGTCATCTCCAGCATAGATCGCCCGAAACCAGGCGTTCTTTGCGAAGTGGGCTTGAGCTATCGAAACTGCATTTGAGGCCACGGCCCTTTCCTGTCCTTCGAGCAGCGTGCCACTCAAGCGGATAGCGTCGAGCACCGTCTCCTCCGTGATCTCTTCGAATCTAACTGCATGTTCCATGACTCCTCCTGATGTCTAACGATAGATTTCGCTCCAGTCGAAACAAAGATCAAATATTCGTGCAGCGCCGAAAACATTCCTAGGCAGGCTGGCCTTGCCGAAAATGCTCTTCTATGCTGCATTATATCATCGGGTTGCGCTCAAGCCACATCATGTCCCGGAAGGGCCAGCTGGGTTGTGTAGAGACTGTAATAGAAACCCTTCATACGGATCAGCTCATCGTGAGTGCCGCTTTCTATTATCCTTCCATTGTCGATCACGTAAATTCTGTCCGCGTTCTTGATTGTACTGAGTCTGTGGGCCACAACGAAGCTGGTGCGGTCCTTCATCAGATTCCGCATCGCCTCCTGAATGTGCATCTCCGTTCTGGTGTCGACATTGCTAGTAGCTTCATCGAGTATTAGTATCTGGGGATCTATGAGCATTATCCTAGCGATCGCCAGCAGCTGCCTCTGCCCGCGGCTGATGGTGTCCCCGCTGGAGGATAGAACAGTTTCATACCCTTCCGGCAGCCCCATTATGAAGTGATGGGCGTTTGCCATCTTTGCGGCCTCTATAATCTCTTCATCTGAAGCTTCCTGTCTTCCATAGCGAATATTGTCCTTTATGGTGCCCATAAACAGCTGTGTATCCTGCAGAACAATGCCGAGCTCTCTTCTAAGCTGCTCTCTGTCGAAGCTAGATATATCATGACCGTCTATCATGATTTTTCCGTCCTCTATGTCGTAGAACTTCGTAAGGAGATTCACGATCGTGGTCTTGCCTGCTCCCGTCGGTCCCACCAGCGCGATGATCTGCCCTGGCTCGGCCGTGAGAGAGACATCCTTCAATACTATGGTCTTGCCGTCGTAACTGAAGTCAACTTCTTCAAGCGTTACTTCTCCCTCGATCTTCTGCGGGAAGAAGGTCTCTTCCGCTCTCTTTTCCCCTTTTTCATCAAGAATTTCGAAGACCCTCTCGGCCCCCGCTAGAGCCGCCTGAATCGCATTGAACATCTGTGCTATCTGATTTATCGGTCGGTTGAACTGGCCGACATATACGATGAAGCTGGCGACCAATCCGACAGAGAGTATCCCCTTCACGGACATCCACCCTCCGGCAAAGGCAACTATTGCATAACCGAAGTTGTTTACCATATTCATTATCGGTCCGAAGGAGCCTGCGAATATCTGGGCCATAATTGCAGACCTGCGATAAGACTCGTTTATACTCTGGAATTCTTGAACGGTCGACTCTTCCCTGCCGTAGGCTTTCACGACTTTGGCTCCGGAGATCCTCTCTTCGACGTAACCGTTGAGTTCGCCAAGAGCCTTCTGTTGAGCGAGGAAGTTCTTTCTGCTCTGTTTCGCAATTATGGCCGTAACAATCATAACGAATGGAACGGTAGACATCGCGACCAGTGCCAGGATCGGATTGAGAAAAAACATGATGACTACTATCCCGACAAGAGTCAGAAGACTGCTAACTAGCTGAGTAACGCTTTCACTAAGAGTATGGGAAATGTTGTTTATATCGTTGGTCAGTCTGCTCATCAGTTCTCCGTGAGGCTTAGTATCGAAGAACTTGACTGGCAGCGTTTGAAATTTGTCGAAGAGGTCTTGCCTGAGTCTCCTTATGCTTCTCTGCGCAACTCCAACCATTGTATAGCCCTGTAGCCAGAGGAAGAAAGATGAAGATATGTAGACTGCCGCCATGACAATCGAAATCATTGCGAGACCGGCCATGTCGCCCACGAGCATGTATTTGTCGATAGCTACTCCCAGAAGAAAGGGACCGAAGACGCTTGCACCGGTGGCCAGTATCGTAAATGCTATTGCAAGTATCAGACCTTTCTTCTCATTTCTGAAGTATCCTACTAGTCTCAGAACGGTCTGCTTCGAGTTCTTTGGCTTCTGAACGGGTCGCGCTCTGCCCGCTCCAGGTCCGCCTCTCCCCGGGCCGGCGGGCATGGTGACTTCGGGTTGAGTCGCTTTCTTCTCTTCAGGCATTCACTTCACCTACCTCACCAAACTGAGACCTGTAGATATCCCTGTACAGATCGCTTTCCTTCAGCAGTTGCTTGTGGGTTCCACTTCCTGCTATCTTTCCATCATCCAGAAGGAATATCCTGTCGGCATTTACTACTGAGCTTATCTTCTGGGCTATGATTATCTTAGTGCAGTCAAGCTCTTCGCCAATTGCCCTTATGACCTCGGACTCCGTCTTTGCATCCAGAGCGCTCGTACTGTCGTCAAAGATTAGGATTGGCGATCTCATCGCTACGGCCCGCGCGATCGCCATTCTCTGCTTCTGGCCGCCGGAGAGGTTCGTCGCCATCTGGCTCAGGCGGGCGTCGTATTTCTCTGGAAGAGTATCGACAAAGTCTGCGATTTGTGCAACTTCGGCCGCCTTGGCGATTTCTTCGTCACTGGCACCCGGCCTTCCGTAACTTATGTTGTCCTTGATCTTACCTGAGAAGAGAACGGCTTCCTGGAATACCATGGATATGTTCTTTCTCAACTCGTGGCGTGAAATCTCCTTAATATCTATTCCATTCAGAAGGATTTTACCGGAATCTACTTCGTAAAGCCGGGGCAGAAGACTGACCAGGGACGATTTGCCCGATCCCGTGTCGCCAAGAAAAGCGACCGTCTCACCTTGATTGATCGTAAAGCTTAGATTGTGGAGAATCTTGTTGCCTCCACCATCGTAGCTGAAGTCAACATTCTCAAAGACAATCGGACCCCTAAGGTCATGGGATATGCCCGCCTTCACATCTTCTTCTTCGCTCTCTTCAAGGACTTCGGCCACTCGCTTGGCGGAGGCCTGCGCCCTGGAGACAAATACGAGCATCATTCCGATCATCATCATCGACATGAGCATTCTTCCCAGATAGTTTACGAATGCCATTATCTGGCCCGTCTGCATCCCTCCGGCTTCGACTTGAATGCCTCCGAACCAGATCACTGCAACGATTCCAAGGTTCAGTATCAGTGAAAGAAGCGGCATGATGATTACCATGGTCCTCGCAGCTTTCATAGCTATCTGTGTATATTTCTCGTTTGCATCTTCAAACTTGCTCGATTCGAACCTGGAGGATGCGAAGGATTTGACGACTCTTATTCCCAGGAGATTGTCCCTGACCCGTGTATTGACATTGTCCATCTCCTTCTGAACGCGGGAAAAGAGAGGCAAGACCCTTTTCATGATCGCGAAAGTCAGGTAAGTAACGAGCGGAATGACAACCAGGAATATGAGAGAGAGTTTCCAGCTAATCAGCAAGGACATGATCAAGCTTCCAATGAAAAGCATCGGTGCCCTCACAAACATTCTCAGCAAAATCATTATAAACTGTTGAAACTGGACTATATCGTCTGTGATTCTCGTAATAAGTGAGCCTGTCCCGAACTTGTCGAGTTTAGCAAATGAGAGATACTGAACCTTTGTGAAAACGCTTCGCCGTATATCTGCCCCGGCATTCTGAGCAGCCAGGGTTGAAAATATGACGCAGGCGATTCCTCCCAGCACACCGATGAAGGTAATTATCAGCATCTTCGTTCCTGCGCTCACGACTACGTCAAGATTCTGATTCATGATACCTACGTCTATGATTTCCTCAAGAAGCTTTGGCTGAAAAAGATCTATGGCAACTTCGAGAAACATTGCCAGAGGAGCCAGAACGACAAAGATCCAGTAAGGCTTCAAAAACTTGAACAGTCTTTTCATCTAGTCTTCCACCCCGCATTCCGTTGTTTAGGTAGGTCGGGTCAAGATTATCACTTCGAAAGGCTTTCCTTTAGTTTTCTCAAGAACCGCTCGAGCAGGTCGCGCTCCTCTGCAGAAAATGCGGAAAAAGTTTGTCTTTCTACATCGAGCATCGTTTTCTCGAGTTCTCCCTCAATCTCTCTGCTTTTTGCCGTCAAGTAGATCCTGAAGATTCTCATATCCGATTTATCCTGCCTTTTGTGGACAAAGCCGGACAGCTCCATTCTTTGAATCATCTTGCTGACTGTCGCAGGAGAAAGACCCATCTCTTTTGAGAGATCCCCCACAGTCCTTCCATCCCTTTCGAAGAGAATGAAAAGCAGTGGAGGCTGGCCTCTGTGAAGACCGAACCTGGAGAAAATAGAGCGCTTCTTCATGAAGTTCGCCCTGCAGACGTCAATCAGTAGTCTATCCAGTTTTCCGGTCTCATTCATCTTTACATCCTCACATAAAAAGTATTTAGTCGGCTAAATAATTCTAACAGATCTCGGTTCTTTTTTCATTGCTTCGAACGGGGAGATTCAAATCCTTGAAGGGTGACGGTTCGCTTTCGGTCGAATTGGCGGATGATATACTTTTCATTATCGGGCCTGGACGAATTGGCGGATTTATGTTTTGAGGTGAGAGTTGGAAAGCGATAGAGGACATTATTTGGGCTTTATTTGGCACGCCTCGTTTCTTGCGCTGACAATGGCCTTTGTTGAGGTGAACACGGTCCTTCCATCGATGATCCTGGCGGCAGGAGGAGGGAGCTTTGCAATAGGCCTCGTTACCGCAATTTCGACGGGGATTCCTCTTCTGGCTCAATTGACATTCGCTGGATACCTTATGTCGAAACGGATGAAGAAACCGTATTTGCTTCTCGGCATCTATTTGAGAGTCGGCGCCCTCTTCTCCATAGGCTTTCTCTTGCTTTCGCCTGTCGGAGGCACCGCTCTTCTCGTACTCCTTTTTTCCGTAATCTCCGTCTTTTCCTTTGGAGGAGTCTTTGCGGGAATCAGTTACACTCATCTGCTCGGTCAGTCAATATTGAAGCAGGATAGACGCGGTTTCATGTCGTACAGACAGATTGCCGGGAGCGCTTTGTCACTTCTCGGAGGCTTTGTCGCAAAGTACATAGTTGGAAACGTGAGTTATCCGGTCAACTATTCGCTGATGTTCTTCATTGGAGGGAGTTCGCTGTTCGTTGCTTCGCTTGGATTCGCGGGAGTACGGGAGAGGGAGGTTCAGGGAAGTGAAATTCCCGGCTTCTGGAAGATCATGAAGAGCATTCCAAAAACACTGAAGAACGATGCGAACCTGCTTAACTACATCGTCTTCAACAACGTGACAGGCTTCGGATTGGTCTTGATCCCGTTTTATGTTCTCCTGGCGAAGGACAGCTTCGGGTTGAACGGAAGCGATGTGGGCAGTTTTCTCCTGTTTCAGATGATAGGTATGCTTGGAGCCGGGGTTCTATGGAATCGCTTTCTTAAGAGGAGAGGTTTGAAAAGACTGCTTATAACCTGCGCAACGATTGGCAGCTTTATTCCACTAATTGCATATCTTCTATCTGCCTCTTCTCCTGACTTCTATCTTATAGTCTTTTTCCTTTCAGGTATAACCCTGAGCGCACGAAAGATCGGATTTGAGTGGCTTCTTATAGAAATCTCCAACGATACGAACAGACCTTTGTATACAGGTGTATCGGGCGCGCTCAGTCTTGTGACCGCTCTTCTTCCTCTGATTCTGGGTAGTGTGCTGCGACTTCTGGGCTTTCCGGTCGTTCTGGTTGTCTCCAGCATCGCGATCGCCTCGGGAGTGTATTTCATAAGGAAGATCGACATCACCGATGACCTGGGATGAGGTAACCGCTGCTTTACGCGGCTCAAATCCTCGTTAGAGGCTTCCCAATGACTGGCCTTTCACCTTAGCAGAACTTCAATTTTCTTGCTGTCCAGGAGCTTAGAGATTACGAAATGAGAAGAATCAGAAGAAAAACTATCGAGGCAGGGTTGTGTTGGCTGCCCTATTTTGCGCTAGGGAAGCTCGGTTAAATCATTTTGAAGAGCATCGACTCGCTTCACCTGTTTGGCCAAATGTTAGAATTGTAGATGAGATACAATTGAATTTGAAAGTGAAGCTGGTTCTGCTTTGTCTTCGCGAAGGTCTGAGAGATTGAGCTGAGGCCAACCGAGATATCGCTTGAGAATGCTTCCGATCTCGGGCGGCAGATTCAGAAAGCAAGGAGTTGAAAAATGATTAAGGAAGTCGAGTTCGATAATCTTCCCGGAAGGTTCATAGAGATTTTTTCTGGTTGTCTGGGAAGACCGGAGCAGTCCGACGAAGTATTGAAGATGTATCAGGCTCCGGAGAGAAGGCTCTTTGTGATGAGACAGGGAGGAAGCATAGTTGCTGTAGCCGGTTTGAAGCTCCATGAGCTTGAAGAGCCCGAGCTTCTGCATCTTGCCGTCAGGAAAGACAAGCGAAGGAGCGGCTTCGGCAGCACACTGATAAAGACAATGATAAATTCCTTCATGATAGATACTCTTGCAGTGTGGACAGATGAAGATGCCGTCGGTTTTTATGAGAAGATAGGGTTCATCGTTGTGAACGAAGTCCAGACTCAGAACGGTTTGGTTCGCTACAAACTCCGATTTTCTCGCGCAAAATCCCGTGGGAGGTTAGAAACGTGAAGATCTTATTCCTGAATAGACTTGACAGATACTGGGAAGGAAAGGTTGAAGAGCTTGCAAGAGCATTTCCCGAACACTCTTTCATCTCGTACTCCAGCGACAGCGATCCGAAAGCCCATATTTCCGATGCCGAGGTAATAGTAAAGGGAAATCTTTCGCAAGCCGACCTCGATAAGGCCAGAAATCTCAGAATGGTCGTCGTTCCCTGGACCGGTGTTGATGGTCTTCCACTTGAACGGTTAAGAGAACGTGGCGTCATCGTTTCAAACACCCATGAGAATGCCGAGGTCGTTGCCGAAAGGGCCGTAGCTCTAGCCTTAGCTGTTACGGGAAGAGTTGTCGAACTTCATAACGATCTTGCGCAGGGGGTATGGTTGGGTCGGCCATCCAATAAGGAGGCGACCTGGTATTCCATCATCGGGAAGCGGTGCTCTGTTCTCGGCCTGGGCAAGATCGGGCAGGCGATAGCAAAACTGATCAGCGGCTTTGAATGCGAAATAACGGGATTCAAAAGAACCTCCGGCGGCGAGTTCCCTTACGTGAAGAGAGTGACAGACGATATTCAAGATGCCGTTCGGGCCGGTGATCTCGTCTTCGTTGCTCTTCCGCTGACGAAAAAGACAGCGGGGATCATCGGTTCCGATCTGCTAAGTCAGATGGAGGGCAAATATCTGGTAAATGTGAGCAGGGGAAGAGTAATCGAGGAGAAGGCACTGTACGATGCTCTGAAAAGCGGAACTCTCGCCGGCGCGGCAATAGATGTCTGGTACGAGTATCCCTCGAGTGATCGGCCCGCAACACTTCCATCGAGATATCCAATTCATAGGTTTTCCAATGTAGTCATGTCTCCGCACGTCGGAAGCTGGTCGGTAGAAAGTATGCAGTCCATGGTGAATGGCGCCTTGAAAAACATTGAGAGTTTTCTTCTTAAGGGAAGGCCGGAGGAAGAGATCGATCTTGACGAACTGTACTAGCCGGCTGTAGAGGGGAAGTCGCTATCTCTTCGCCAGTGCATGTTTCGGTTGAAGAGATGTCCTGTGTTAAAATCTGGTCGAGAAAGCTTTTCGATGAGGGGTGTCCATAAATGCCTTTGATAAGAGGTGCCGGCTCTAGACTTTCCAGAAGACTGACTGGCTTTGCTGCCGGTCTGTTGGGCTTTGCTGTCGTCGTTATTTCCGTCGTTCTAATCCTTCTTCTGGGGGTTCTGCTTTCATTTGCCGAGATAGCCAGGGGAAGAAGGGAATTTTCGGACAGGCTTTTGAGACAGGGTAGATTTGTCCAGAGCGGTCTCAATTTGGACGAACTCTCGAGGCTTTCAGGGAGTATAGATGATCTAGACAAGCCCGAATACTGGAGACTGAAGAGCCAACTGGAGCAGGAATGTGCGCTATTTCCGGAATACCGCTTCATCTACCTGATGGGACAGAAGGAAAATGGAGAGTTGTTCTTCTTCATTGATTCCGAGCCGCACGGTTCAGATGACGAATCTCTTCCAGGGGACATTTACGCCGATGCAACCGAGTACGATCTCGAGGTCTTTCGGGAGAAGAAGGCGAAAGTGCTGCCAGTAATTACTGACAGCTGGGGAACATGGGTATCGGTGATGGTTCCCGTTATTGATGAGAATTCGGGAAGACTGCTTGCCGTGCTCGGAATAGACGTTGAGGCCAATGACTTCTGGAAAACCGTTCTATCGTATGCGATCAAACCGGCCGTCTTCTCTCTGGTTCTGGTGCTGATGGCGATACTTTCGGGATTCTTCATCATCCGTAGAGGCAAGCTGTCACAAGAGAAGAAGGGAAAGAGAGTTCAAAGGTACCTTGAGGCGATCGTCTTTGCCGCATTTGGATTCGCTGCCACCGTCATGGTCTCATCTCTAGTTCGTGACAGGCAAGAGGCGGCGCGGAACGATGCCTTCGCCGATCTGGCCGCAACTCATGTAACTTCGCTTTCAAGGGCGATGAAGAATACTAGAGACTTTCAGGTCGAGGCTCTTGCCAGGTTCTTTGAGTCAAGCAGTTTTGTCGGCAGGCAGGAGTTCCGGAACTACGTAGGTTCGCTCTCGAAAAACAACGAACTGATTTCCTGGTTCTGGATTGAGAGTGTTTCATCGAGCGGGATAGAGTCGTTCGAAGAAGGCATCAGAAGGGAAGGCTTTCCGGACTTCTTCGTCTGGGAAGCGGGTAATTCTGGCGCAAAGGAAAGAGTTCCTTATCGCGAGTCATATTACCCGATACAGTACATTGAGCCTCTAGAGAGCAACAGAAATCTGCTTGGACTGGACCTGGGATCTCTCGGGTCGGCCCACGAAGTTATTGAAGAGGCAGCTGGTTCAAAGCTGATGTGGGCAAGCGACCCTGTCGTGATTCCGACGGACGAAGAGAAAGACCTCCACTTCTTTGTCTTCAAACCGATTCTGGCGGAGAGCGCGCAAGGTCATGCAGGGTTCGTAGGGGCTATCTTTCATTCGCACGCATTTCACAGTGCCGTTCCGATTCTCCCCAGTGACGGAGATCCAACCGTTATACTTGGGCTTTACCAGATTGGCTCGGGCGGGAACCCGGTACTTCTGTTTTCTTCGGCGCAGGAATCGGATTCTCATGTTTATGAGTCAGCGGAGACTTCCATATGGCACTATCCGGAAAATCGGCATATCATTGCCGTCCCGGTAATGTTGTTCGGGCGGCTCTTTGTGATTCTCGCCCATCCGGGGCCGGACTTTGGCATCGTTTATCCCATAAACAACTGGATCTTCATTCTCGCGATCGGACTGACCGTAACTCTGTCGCTTGCGATTCTGATTGGGTCACTGGGTAACCGAAGCTTCCATCTTGAAAGAGAAGTCGGAAAACGTACCGAAGAGCTAAGAGAGAGTCTGGAGATTGTTTCAAAGACGATGGAGGCATCGGTGAATGTACTCGCTTCGGCCGTAGATCTCAGGGATCCTTATACCTCCGGTCATCAAAGGAGAGTGGCAGAGCTTTCAGTTGCAATAGGAAGAAAGCTGGGATTCGAAGAGAACAGTCTTACGGGACTTAGACTTTCGGCGATGATTCATGATGTGGGAAAGATACAGGTGCCCGCGGAGATACTCAATACACCAAGAAGGCTGACCAATCTTGAGTTCGATTTGATCAAGCTCCACCCGACTGCGGGGCGAGAGCTTTTCAAAGATATCGAATTTCCCTGGCCAGTGGCCGACGCAATCTATCAGCATCACGAGAGACTTGACGGAAGCGGATACCCGGAAGGCATCTCCGGAGATCAAATAATACTGGAGGCCAGAATAATCGCAGTTGCCGATGTGGTTGAAGCGATCTCCTCCCACAGACCTTACAGACCTTCGTTTGGTCTTCAGTCGGCCCTCGATGAAATTCGAAGCGGTAAAGGGAAGCTCTTTGATCCCGAAGTTGTGGATGCATGTCTGGAGGTATTCGATGAGGGCTTCTCCTTCTCAGATTGATTCTTAACAAGAGCGGCGTTTTCGGTATCGTATCCCGTTATGTTAATATATGAGGGCTTGATGTTGTCTGCAGAGGATTCAACTGGAAAAGGAATCGCGGATTTCTTGTGGGAGATGTTGATGATCAATTTTGCTATGGTTTTGAGGCTCATAAGAATACGTCACTGGCTGAAGAATCTCTTTGTCTTCGCTCCGCTGATTTTTTCGTCTAACCTTACTGACTTAACCTCTCTTCTGAGAGCTTTTCTGATCTTCATAGCCTTCTGTCTCATTTCGAGCAGTGTCTATGTTTTTAACGACATTAGAGACCGCGAGAGCGATAGTCATCACTCAAGAAAGAAGAATCGACCTGTGGCTTCCGGTGAGATCAAGTTGAGAGATGCCTGGATACTCGCTGGCGTTCTGGCGACACTTGCCGTCCTGGTCGCTCTCTTCCTTCCATATCTGGCACTGGTTTTTCTGTTGCTGTATGTTGTCGAGAATCTCTTCTACACATTGAAAGGCAAGGACGTGGTCTTGATAGACGCCTTCTGCATTTCTGCCGGTTTTGTGATAAGAGTAATGGCCGGGGCGTATGCGATTGAGACAAGCCCGACGGGCTGGATAGTCGTTACGACGTTTTTCCTCTCTCTCTTCCTGGGTTTCGGAAAGAGGAGAAATGAACTGCTTACCCTGAAGGAAGAGAGCAACAACCATCGGAAAGTACTGACATTGTATGATGATAAGTATCTTGACTATCTCATGATCGCAACCGCATCTATCTCGATAATCTCATACACGCTTTACTGTCTCGATCCGCAGGTGATAGAGAAATTCAGCACTGATAAGCTGGTTTACACTGTGCCCTTTGTAACTTATGGAGTCTTCAGGTATCTTCTTCTCCTTTTCAGAAACGGCGAAGGCGATCCAACAGAAGTTGTGACCAGAGACAGAGGAATAGCGCTAACCGTCTTATTGTGGATTGTGTCTGTGATGCTTTTGATTTACTTTCCAATCTGGATGTGAAGAGGGAACAGTTGTGAATATAACCGAAGGTATAGTACTTCTAGTAGCAATAGTATTCAATGCCGGGGCAAACATCCTGCTGAAACACGGAATGCAGAACGCGCCTGACATCAACAGTGTCGGACTCAAAGGGATGCTAGTCAATTCAATCACAAACATCAGCGTTTGGCTGGGGCTTCTCTCATTCGGGGTAGCCTTTATCTTCTACAGCGTAGTTCTTACGAGGATGAAACTGGGAGTGGCATATCCCATAATGACGAGTGCCGGATTTGCAATAGTGACCGTGGTCGCAGTATTCCTCTTTGATGAAAGGCTCAGCGTGATGAAGATAGTGGGCATAGCCGTAATCGCCCTCGGCATATGGCTGGTAGCGATGGCCAAATAATGGAGGCACTAAAATGAAAAAAACGAAAGTCGCAGTTATAAAGACGAGTCCGGAAAGAGTTCTCGATGACTATATAAGGCTTGCAAAACTTGCCGGAATGAAAGAGGCCATGGACGGAAGCGCCACGACAATCTTGAAAGACAACATATCATGGCACCTTCCGATGCCCGGCGCAAACAGCACGCCCTGGCAGCTGGAAGGTGCCGTACTGGCTCTGAAAGAAGAAGGCTTCGGCGAAATAGTTGCTGTGGAGAACAAAACCGTGGTCACGAGACCAAAGTACGGAGAAAAGCAGAACAAGTATGATATCATCTACGAAAAGTACGGTATCACGATCCTTTACAACTTCGAACCGGAAAATATGTCATGGGTAGAATATACGCCCAAGAGCAAACTGAGAATACTTCCGAAGATATACCCTGAAGGACTGAGACTGCCCGACTACTTCTTCGGGAAAAATATCGTTCAGCTTCCGACGATGAAGTGCCACATCTATACGACGACCACAGGTGCGATGAAAAACGCATTCGGCGGTCTTCTCAATGTGAAGAGGCATTACACTCATTCATGGATACACGAAACTCTGGTTGACTTGCTGAAGATACAGAAGGAGATACACTCGGGTCTGTTCGCTTTCATGGACGGCACGACAGCAGGGAATGGGCCGGGACCGAGGACAGTGATTCCCGTGAAAACAGACTACATACTTGCCAGCGAAGATCAGGTCGCAATAGATGCCGTCGCAGCGAAAATGATGGGCTTCAATCCGATGGATCTGAAATACATAAGGCTAGCCGATGAAGAGGAGCTCGGAAATGGAAGGCCCGAGAACATAGAACTTGTCGGAGATGACATTTCCGGTGTCGACTTGAAATTCCATGTTGGAGACAACTTTGCGAGCAGAGTCGGAGATCTTCTCTGGTTCAGTCCCTTGAAGGTCTTTCAGAAACTCTTCTTCCACACTCCGCTTGTAAAAATCTTCGTGGCCGCTTCAGACACCTATCATGATAAATACTGGTGGAAGAAGCACGGCGTTCAGATTTTCGAGGAGTGGAAGAAAGAGAGCCCCTGGGGCCGTTTGTGGGAGAGCTATTGATAGAGAATTCACACGGGAATGAAAACTTGGGTGGGGGGAATCATGGCCGATCATCACTTGAAATTTGCGCTGAGTGCTAGGACAAGACGCGCCGCAGTGGTCTTTCTGTTTGTCTTTGTTCTGTCATACGTCTTCACCTCTGTCAGTGTCTGGACGACAGACAGCAGATTCATAACGGTGTCTAGATTCATTAGAGTTTACGGTCACGAGAATTTGATCAGAGGCACGGGATATGCCCCGGAGCAATATCGCTTCGGTGGATTCTACCTTGTTGAAAACTTCTTCAAGTACATTCCTTTGAAATGGTATGACGTATATAATACCACTCTCTCCGATCTGCTCATTAGCGAAGAGACCTGGACAGAAGAGATGCAGAAAACCGTTGACAAATTCTTCCCCCAGGACGACAGGGAAGAGATGATTGGTGAAGTTCAGAGGGTTATTGATAATACTTTAGAATCATTCTTCCCGGGCAACGCCCTTGTTCAGAATCTGCTGCGGGGTATGATTGACGGTCTGCAATGGCAGGGCTACTTGACGAATATCGAAGAGACCCTGCTTACTCTTGGAGAGATGATACCGGAAAATATCAGGAATCATCTGCTCGAGGACAGCGAAGAGACAAGACTCGTGAACGGATACTTCACATCGAGATTCTTCCTCTTCATGATTCTTCTGACGATTATCTACTTTCTGTGCAGAGAGTTCCTGAACACTGTGCAGTCGCTGTTTGGAGTTGTTCTCTTCGCCGCTCTAGTTCCATTCGCCCTTCAAGATTTCCTGCAGGCCGAGACAGTCCTTTCATTAGTGCTGTTTTCTTCAATGCTCTTGCTAACGAAGAGGGACGGAAGCAGACTTGTTTTATTGCTCGTGACGATTCTCTGCTGCACGGCAAGAACGGATCACGCTCTGTTTGGCGCGTTGATTTACGGTCTGATGCACGGAATCGAATCACTTAGGAGAAGGCAATGGTTTGGGGCGCTATTCTCTGCGCTGCTCTTGGTAATTCCTGTGGCCGCGACGGCTTTAATCAGTGTTTTTCTCTTTCCCGAAGCCGAGTACTATGTCGATCTCATTCAGTTAGAGTTCAATATTACTCATATATGGAGCTGGATCTTCCCCTCGATTCTTCTTCTGTTGCCGATTGTCTTTTTCTCCCAAATCAAGCATGTCGAATTCTACAGAAAGACTTGGCCGTGGATTCCTTTCTTCGTAGCGGCAAACTTTATCGTTGGAAAGACGGCCGAAGTGAGATTGTTCCTTCCCCTAGTCATTTACTCCATTCCTCTTGTCATAAGAGGCATGAACAGGTCTCTTGAAGGAGAGGAGGCTTTGACGGACAGTGGGGAGGTTTGAGGAACGAGTCGGTTTTCGGCCTAATATGTTTCACAAGCTTTGCAGCAGGCAACGAAGATGAAAGATCAAGACTCTATGATTTGAGAGATCCAATGGTATTATCTCTACAATCAGTAGCGAATGGCAGTCATCTGAAGAAATCCGGAGGTGAACCGTGGAAGAAAAGTACAGTATTGGGCGAGGGGTTCTTCTCCTAATCATTTTTGCTTTGCTTTCCTACATATTCACATCGATGACTGTGTGGACAACTGATGGAAAGTATCTCTTCGTATCAAGATATCTAAGAATCAATCAGCATAATCGTGTAATATCCGGAGAGAACTTCGCGCCCGATCAATACAGATTTGGCAGTTACTACCTTGTGGAGAATCTTTTCAAATTCCTTCCCATCGAGTGGCTCGATGAAAACAGCGAAGAGCTTTCGAGGATGTTGTTGTCAAGGGACTACTGGACAGAAGAGAAGAAGGGCATGATAGACTCATACTTCCCGGTGGCCGAAAGAGAGAAACTTGTTTCGGACGGTGAGAAGGTTATCGAAGAGCTTGTCGATTCCGTAACCGGCAAGAACATTCTTCTGAACAACGCGCTCAAGGCGTTTGCGAGCAGTCTAAACTGGCAGGTGTACTTGACGGACCCTGCAACGACCGCTCTCCTTATAGGCGAAAGGTTGCCCGAAGACATCAAAAGGGCCGTGGAACTATCGAGTGATGAGAACCGGATTCTGAACGGCCATATCACGGCAAGATTCTTCTTCAACATTCTGACGCTCATACTCCTGTACGGCTTTTGCAGAGTCTTCTCGTCGCCTTCCGAATCACTGCTGTCGACCGTGGCCTTTCAGGCCATAATGCCCCTTACGACCATGTATTTCGGTTGGGAGACTTTTCATGGTGCGGCTCTTTTTATCGGTGGGCTGCTGTTGATAGCCAAAAGGGGCAGATTCTATCTCCTTTGCCTGTTGATGGCACTTGGATCGCTTTTCAGACCGGACCATATGATATTTCTCTCTCTCATCTATCTACTGTTCAATTTGGAGAGCGGCCTGTCCTGGCAGAAAAGAGCGTTCATTCTGTCAAAGAGTCTAATTGCCGGCGCAATACCAGCGGTGCTGACTTTCGTCGTCAGTCGTTTTATATTCCCGGATGCGGAGTACTCGGTGGACTTGATTCAGTTAAGATACAATATGACCTATATCTGGTCATGGATTTACCCGATGATCTTTGCTTCGATTCCGCTGCTGTTTCTTAGAGAAGTGAAGCGCTGTGGCTTTTTCAGGAAGACATGGTTCTGGGTCATTCCGTTCATTGCCATGAATTTTCTCATCGCAAGGACTGCTGAAGTCAGATTGTTCACCCCGGTCATCGCTTTCTTGGCGCCGCTCATAGGGATCGGGCTGCAAAGGTTTTTTCCCGGCAGATCCATGGAGAACACGGCGATTGAATAATCTAGGGACTCCCTGTCGAGTCCGATTATCGCGGCGTATTCTATACGACTCATTTTAGGCGGAACTGCAAGTTTTGTTTCAATCGCCTTTCGATAGAGGAATTCGGGCCCACTTATGGGATAATCTCGTATAATCGATGGAGGAGGCTGCTCTATATGAAACGACTTCTACTGCTGTTCGTGATTGTTATTTCAGTTGCTTTGTGCGCAAAGACCGGGCTTTTTTTGAGCATTTATCCGGTTCTCTCCCTGAACAACTACACAGTTCACGATAGAGATTATCAACCTGGCTTCGATGACTTGCGCACTTACTTTTCTTATCCGGCATTTGCATCGGCCGGCGTGGAATTTTCCGGAAGCAGTTATCGGGCATTGTTCAGGCTCGACTTCAGGCAGGACATTACCTCTTTTCTTCGAGGCAGGAGCTGGTCGAACTTTCCGATAAGGCACAACGCTTATACTCTCTACATAGATACAGATCTTCCCAGGGTCGGTTTTGCCGAGTTTGAAAATGATTTCTTGAGGATTTCTGCCGGTAAGCGAAGACTTCACTTCGGTCCCGCTACATACAATTTCGTGCTATCGGAGACCGTGCCCTATTTTGAACATCTGTGGCTCGATCTTGGCGCGGAGGTTTTATCCGGTAAGTACTTCTACAGCTTTTTCGTCATATCTTCTGACCGATCAATCTTCGATAGCCCGAGAACTCTCATCGGCCACAGCATCGGTTATGAGGGCAGTTCCACAAGAGTTGGTTTCGTCGAGACGAATCTCATCAGCAATACGTTTCCCGACCTGAGAGACATGAGTCCCTTCATGGTCTTTCACAACAACTACGCAAAGAACTCCAACGTCAACGCCGGCCTGTTCGTCGAATCGAGGATAGGAATTCTGGAGCTGTACGGCATGCTTTATGCCGATGATATTTTGATCCCCGGTGATAGAACGGAAAACCCAACTTCGTTGGGATGGTATCTTGGAGGGGAAGCCGCTTTAATTGATGGAAATAGTTACGTGGGACCAGTATTGTGGGACGAACAGTTCGGTCTCGGGGAGAAGACTCTTTTCAAAGAATCGGGGGGTTTGAAGCTGAAGTACGAGCACTATCACAGCACCCCGTATCTCTATAATAGAGAGTTTGAGGAAGGAAAGTACATAAACCCGATCCGCTTCAACGCAGACGACATAGAGGGGGGGGCGTACCTTGTAATAAACGGCTTCTACGGGTTTCCGTACGGTCCCGATATCTCACTTGACCTTCTAGCCCTTTCTTATGAAACACGTAGGATTTTCACGGAATTGCGTATTGAATACATAAGGCAGGGTTCCTACAGGATAGAAGATTTCTACGGTGAACCGTTTGAATTTGACTGGTACAGACTCGCACAACCGATCACCGGAAAAGCGAGGCTCTCTCTGAACTTCCATTACAGCCCTGATGAAAAGCAGGAGGTCACCCTCTCTGCTTCTATGGCATTGGGCGGAAAATCGGAATTCAGTCTAAAAATAGGTTACGGGAGACTCTTCAACTTCCTGGAGTTCTGAGCCTCTTGCTTGTAAAGTCTATTTTTCGAACGAAGCCATCGAGAATTTCTCATTGCCTTTGTTTAACCAATGCGCTTCAAATATCTTCAGATCTTCTTCCAAAGATAACCTGAAACTCTCTTCGCATGATCCGAAGAAGTCGATCGGGCTCACAGAAATGAAGCCTTTGTTCACGTTCACGTAGTCGAGATCCTCCTCATGGGAATCGTGAAGGATCTCTTTCTGCATCCAGAACTCCTCTTCACCCCATTCGTTGACTTTCTTGTCGAACCAGCGCCTTTTTATGAGACCGCCCGGTCTCGTGCAACTGATTCCCCGGATCTTGTCTCTTGGTATCGCAGGCACGTTAACGTTAAGAACGGTATGTCTCGGGAGCTTGTTCCAGTTGTACTCCCTGACAAAGTTCTCAGAAAAGTCTACCGCTGCGATGAAGTCTGCATTCTCCTCACTTACTATAGAGATCGCCATCGCCGGGATACCCTGAGTTCTCGCTTCGAGCGCTGCAGAAAGCGTACCGGAATATCTTATGTCCACACCAAGATTCTGGCCGTGATTGATTCCGCTTACAACGAGGTCGAAGCTGTTGATACCCTTGATTGTAGTCGCTGCAATAACACAGTCGGCCGGTGTCCCGCTAGTACAGAACGAGGAAACATTCTCTATAGTATTTGTTTCCCGTATCCTCACTGGAGTCAACCAGGTTATCGAGTGACTTACCCCGCTTCGATTGCTCTCGGGCGCAAATATCGTTACTTCGTGAGACCTTGAGAGTCTCTTTGCTAGAGATCTTATTCCAGTCGCCTGGATTCCATCATCGTTAGTCAAAAGTATTTTCAAAAGAATTCACCACCATTCATATTGTAACGTAGATTTCGAATTCTTTCCCGGTCTCGGTTATGAAGATTCAATCGTACTCTATTCCCTGATCCCGGAGATTCGAGCTGTAGATAAGTTTTAATGAGCTTCTGAAGAATAGCAACAGCGGTAATATCCCGATTATTGAGGCGGCTCCAAAGAGATTCCAGGAGGTGTAGAAGCTTCTGACTTCTCCCACATAGCCGTAGATTTTCAGCGAGAAAGGCATAAGCTCCTGGCTGTTCAGCAGAATCAAAGGCATACTGAATGAGTTAAACGACGAAACGAGAACGTATGTAAGCAGGCCGCCAATTACGGGTAATGAAAGAGGAATCACAATTCTCAAGAAATAGCCTATTTCCGACAATCCTTCAATCAGAGAGACTTCCCGAAGCTCCTTTGGAATCGAGGAAAAAAACGAACCGAGAAGCAGTATTGTGAGAGGGAGCGACTGGATACAAACGACCATTCCTACACCAAAGAGACTGTCCGTAATTCCCAGTCTTTCGAAGACGAAATACATTGGAAGCAATGTATGCATTCCAGTGTACAGGCTTCCGAAAAGTATCACCGCGGCTATTCCGTTAACAAAGGGAGTTCTCTTTGTTGCGAGGAGGTATGAAAAGGGAATTCCCGCCAGAAGCACCATGACAAAAGCCCAGAAAGAGACTCCGATCGTATTGAAGATATTTGACAGAAGTCCGTCCGAGAGGACTCTCGAATAGTTCGAGAGGGTCGGCATGGTTAAAGAAGGCAGTATACTGGAGTCGGAAGCAAAAGAGAGAAAGAGGATATACAGTACCACAACGGCTGTGGGAAGCAGACAGACCGTTACTAGAACTCTCTTCAGCCATTCGGGCACCGAAAAATCAAATTGCGGGAGTCTGTATCTCAAAGAGAAAAGGATCAACGGCACGCTCAGCAGCGACGCAGGGATGATTCCGCTTATACCGCTCTGTGCCACACTGAAGATACTCAACATAACTTCGTACATCAGGAGAATGCCTACAAGTCTCCGGAAGCTCTTCTTGAAGCGGGGTATTATCAGAGGGAGAATCGCGTAGCCTGTAACTATGGGAATTATGTACCAGTTCCAGCCGGTCAGAAGCCCGAGAAAGACATGGGCGGCGCTGCTAAGAAAGAGAACCTGCCTGTGCCTCCTGGGAACCTCGCTTCTCGAGAAGAGAGCGCCAAGGATCCAGATGATCGCAAAGATGCCCACGAACACTGCGTAGGCAGAGAGAAGTCCGTAATCCTTTGCAGTGTTGAACTTTCTGAACAGCACTATTCCCAGAAAGGTTGTTGAACCGGTAAGAGTCTGCGGTGTGAACCCTTCGGGTAGCAGAGGACCGTTTCCCGTCATAAGGAAGACCGAAGTGAATTCCTTCATCGATCTCGCCAGCTGGAACAGGAAATAGGGAATCAGCAGATACCGTATCTCTCCAAAGAGTATGTTTGAAGTAGCTACGTCTCCCGTTCCATCGATCTTCATTACATCGTCCAGTTCTCTGGAGACTCTTCCAAGCATGCCCAGAATGACCATTGTCGAAAGCGGTATCGAAAGCCACACGCTCACCAGAAGGGAGGAAGCGAATGCATGGAAGGCATTCAGTGTCACGTCTATCTCCGTTCCCAAAAGAGTGTTCAATAAAGAATATCCACCGTATCCCTGGACGAAGGCCCTCCACCCGGAAACGGTTATGAAGGAAGGTATGAACCAGCCGACCCCCAGCAGAAGAAGAGCCGCCTTACTACGTCTTGTCTCCTTTCTCAGTCTGAGAGCGATGAAGAAGGATATCGAGATCTCCAGTGTCGTCTTGAGAGTTGACCACAAAGCCGTCAGTCTTAAGGAAAGCTTGAAGCCTGAATCTCGAATCACTGCTTCGTAGTTCTTCAGACCGACCAAAACCGGAGCCGTTTGGAAGACTCCATATTCTGTGAAGGAGACATAGAGAGCCCACGCTATCGGCGCAACGGTAGCAATTGACAGAATAAAAGCTACCGGAAGCGCCATGGGCCACTTTCTTCTCAAGATGAAGGGAAGCAGGCCCAGGGCAAAGAAAATCGGTATTACAACCGACATATCACCAAACAGATTCAATATACGACTGCGCGCCTTTTAGGGCTTGATCGACTGTCATAGCGCCACTATATATAGCCTGCAAAGCTGGTTCCAGGGCTTCAAACAAAAGGGATTGGTACCCGGGACGATTGGGCATAAATCTTCCTTCGTCTATGATCTCTTCCAGTTCGGGAAGCCAGTCGGAACGGAATAGGGGATATTTGTCGCACTGAACGAAAAACTCCCTGCTGTGCTCGTTGAGGAAGTTTATGAAACTGAGACACTGGTCGCGGGTTTCTCCGTTGAAAAGAGCAAAGCCCTTCGAGTCTATTACACCTTTGATCTCTACGCCCTCGAGATCGGGAAAAGGCACCATTGCGAATTTCGGCCCCTTCTCTCTGAATTTCTCGGCCATATAGCTTCCCTGGAGCATTATCCCGATTTTTCCCTGTCTGAAGAGACCATTCATTGCAGCTCTCTCTAGCCTCGAGATAGTCCCTTCGTCAAAGTATTTCATAACCTTCGATACAGCTTCTATGCTTCCTTGAGATCCCACAAGAAGATTTTCCGTCTCTTCCTCGGATTGCAGGGCCGAAACGTATGGAAACATTACGTAAGGGGATGTGAAATCGAATGCTATCGGGTAATCGACAACGCCGGCGAGCCTTTCTTCTATCAGTTCGAATTGAGAAAAGTCAAGTCCTTCTTCGAGATTCAATCCAGCTTGCTCAAACGCGTCGATATTGACAAAGGCAACCTGACTGTCCGCATAGTAGGGAACTGCTCCGACAACACCGTTCCAGATATATGGACTGAGATATCTTTCCGGGTAGTCTTTAAGCGCATCTTCCGAAATAGGGAGGCTCTTGTCTGAAGAGGCTACATCCCCTATATATGTATCTTTTATCAAAGCGGCATCGGGCAGATCACCTGTCTTCAGACTGATATTCAGCTTTTCCTCGATCTTGGGGAAGTAAACGATCTCTACAGGTATGCCTGTCTGGTTATAGAAATCGTCCGCAGCCTGTCTGTAGAAGGCCTCGCCTTCCCAGCTCACCCAGAAAGTTATGCTTAAGGCTGCCGAACAGAGCAATACAGCAAGTGCAGATGCAAGTAACTTCTTCATTTCATACCTCCATACTCAGTATCTCGAAAAGAACCCGTTCACTCTTGAAAGGAGCGTGTCGCAGGCGGATGCCGGTAGCGTCGAAAATCGCGTTGGCTATTGCAGGAATCGGCGTGTCTATTCCGATTTCGCCAATGCTCTTCGCCCCAAAGGGGCCCGTCGGTTCGTAACTGTCTACGAGTCCGCAGGTAAGCTTTCCGTAATCCATCCTCGAAGGAACTTTATAGGTGAAGAAATCATTTGTCAGCATTCTTCCGTTCTTTGCGTATATTATGTCTTCGTATAATGCCCACCCAATACCCTGCATCGAGGCTCCTTCGAGCTGACCCATCGCCTGAATTGGATTCAACGCAAGACCGCAATCGGCGTAGGAAACGTAATTGATCAGGGTGATCTTGCCGGTGTCTGTGTCGACTTCAACCTCTGCGAAACTTGCCGCGAATGGCGGGGGAGACTCTTCGCCGACATAGGATGCCGACTCGGAAATCTGCTGCTGGTTGAACGTGTACATGTGCATAGTACAGAGTTCCGATAGCGATACGGAAGAACCGTCTTTTCCTCTGATCACTCCGGATTCGAGCGTAAGTTCCGATCGATCCCTTTCCAGATACTCGGCCGCAAGATCAAGTACCTTTTCCTTTACCTTCTCTGCGGCGAGCCTGACGGCGTTTCCAGAGACATATGTGGTGCTGGAGGCGTATGCACCGACGTCAAAAGGAGTAAGGTCCGTATCCGAGGAATATACGACGATCTTATCGAGAGGAACGGTTAACACCTCGGCGGCTATCTGACCGAGAATAGTGTCGCTTCCAGTGCCGAGGTCCGTAGCTCCCACGAGAAGATTGAATGAACCGTCTTCATTCATTTTGATGGTCGCCGCCCCCATATCGATCTTCGGGATTCCCGAGCCCTGCATTGCAAGCGCACATCCCACGCCACGAACCTTCGTTCCGTTTTTCGTCTTCTTTCCCCGTTTGCTATCCCAGTCGATTGCCTTTTTTCCGAGATCGATGCACTCCTGAAGCTTACAGCTCCTCATGATCTGCGGAACCCCTTCTCTTCCTTCTCCCATGATTTCGAATATTGGAGAGGTCTCGCCCTCTCTTATGGAGTTCATCTCTTTGAGCTTCAGCGGATCCATTTTCATCTCGTGGGCCAGTTCGTCGATCGCGCAATCAAGCGGGAAAAGTCCCTGGGGCGCTCCATACCCTCTATATGCCCCCGCGGGAGGAAGGTTTGTGTAGACTATGTCGCCTCCGAAATGAACGGCGTCCACCTTGTTGTAAAGAGGCAGTGTCTTTGAACCGGCGACCATGAACGTAGTGAGACAGTGTTCTCCATATGCACCCGTGTTCGATATGCCTTGCAGCGATATGGCTCTGATTTTTCCATCTTTCGTTGCGCCGACGGCGACATCGAAACTCATTTCGTGGCGAATATTGGTTCCCATTGAGACTTCTTCCCTGCCGCAAACGATTCTTGCGGGCATTCCTGTCTTGATAGTTACGAGAGCCGCATAAGGTTCAACGATAATAGACTGCTTGCCTCCAAAACCTCCGCCGATTCTCGGTTTTATCACACGAATATCCGCAATTGGCTTTTTCAATATGCGGGAAAGGATTCTCCTGCAATGGAACGGCACCTGAGTTGAAGAAACGACGATAAGTCTTCCAACAGAGTCAAAATAAGTCAGAGCGTTGTGTGGCTCCAGCGCGGCATGAAGCTGTGTATCTACGTGATAGGTCTTCCTCAAGACAAAATCGCAGCTTTCCAGAGTCTTCTCCACATCGCCAATATCCATCACAAAGTGAGCGGCTATGTTTCTTGATTTATCGAAGACGCCTGAGCAATCTTCTTCGTCATGAATTACTGGAGCTCCCTCATTCGACGCCTCTCTCATATCGAAGACCGGATCGAGAATTTCATATTCGACCTTGATGTTCTTCACGGCCTCTCTTGCGGCCTTTTCGCTTTTTGCAGCCACAACAGCCACCACGTCTCCAACGTACCTTACCTTGCTATCCAGAAGATAAGTATCGTAGGGAGAAGGCTCCGGATATCCCTGACCGGCCCTTGTGAAAGGTATTCTATCGATATCTTTGAATGTGAAGACGCCGACTACATCGTGAATCGCCTCGGCCTGTCCGGTATCAATGCTCTTGATTTGAGCGTGGGCATGTGGCGAGCGCAAAAGCTTCACCACAAGAGCGTCAGGCGCATCGTAGTCGGGAGTGTACACCGGTTTTCCCCTAACGAGTGCCAGGCCGTCGACTTTCTTTTCTGGCCTTCCTACCGTTTTGAAGTGTTCACTCATCGGTTTCACCTCTCCTTACTTCGGCCGCCTTCTTTATCGCTCTATTCTGAGGCTCATATCCCGTGCATCTGCATAAGTTACCGTTCAAAGCGAGCCGGATATCTTCATCGGTCGGATCGGGATTTTCTCTCAGCAGAGCTTCACCGGTCATAACAACCCCGGGAATACAGTATCCGCACTGGGCGGCACCCTCCTCGAGAATCGCTTCTTGAATTGGATGGAGCTTATCGCCATCTGCCATCCCTTCTACCGTCTCTATGTTTTGCCCGTCTATCGAAGCGGCGAAAGTAGAACAAGATAGTATCGGTTTTCCGTTCAGCAGAACCGTGCAGGTGCCGCAGCTCGCTGAACCGCAGCTCCTTCTCACGCTCTTGTAGCCGATTCTTCTGAGAACTTCGAGAAGATATTCCCCGGGCTCGATGTCGAGTTCATGAAGCCTTCCGTTAACGGTTAATGCTATTCTCATCGAATCATCCCCTTCAGCTTTTCGGCTGCTCTCTGAGCAAGGACCGACGCGAGGTGCTTTCTGTATTCGAAGGAAGCGGTCATATTCGATCCTCCGACAAAACTCTCGTAAAGCAGGCTCCTTACGATCGAAGGCATGACATCATTTATCTCCAAATCAGCCATGGCGCTCTCGACGCTTTCAAACCTCGCCGGATACTGCGGCCTCGATCCGCATACAACTCGGGCGGCCTTTATTCTTCCCTGTTCCGGCCTGATTGAAAGACCGACATTGACGGTCGCAATGTCGAAAGTAGTTTTAGAGAATTTTTCAAAGGCCGAGTACCAGCCGTCTCTCTTCAGCATTATGTGTGTTATCAAAGGTTTTTCGCCTGCAGGGAGGGAAAAGTAATCGGATATCAGCATTCTCTGATAACCGTCTACTCCGTAGACCATAAGGCTGGAGCCCGTGACCAGGAGGCAGGTGCTTACGTCGGACCATCCTAGTTTCGGCGCTATAGAGCCTCCGATAGTCGCCATATTCCTAATTTGCCATGAACCGACGAGAGAGAAGGCCTCATAGAAGAACTCTCCGAACTCCTTTCTTATCAGCTGGTCCTTCCTGAAGGACTCAACGGTTGTCGTCGCGCCAACGACAATTTCGTCTTCGGTCACAGAGACCGTGTCAAGTCTGAGCGATTTCAGATCGATGACTTTTTCGATGCGCGATGACTCCATCAAAGCCACGATAGTTCCTCCGGAAAGGAATATTGAATGTTCTTTGTCGCTCTGCATAAGTTCGTATGCCTCTTCAACTGTCTGCGGTCTGAAGTACTCACTTACGTTAGTCAGCATCATATCCCCTCTTTCTCCAGACTTTTAAGGTTCTCGAAATGAGATTCTTTATCACGGTACTTCTATACCACGAGCTTGCACGAACATCATCGATCGGTGTGACGGATTTCATTGCGAGCTCGATGAACCTGGCTTCGTCAAAGGACTCTCCAGATCTTGAATAGTACTCGCAGGCTTCGACTGGAACGACAACCACGGGAGCGACCGATCCGAAGGCCATCCTGATCTCCGATTCTGAGATTAGAGATCCTACGGAAGCCACTGCAATGGCCATTGCGTTCCTCTGGCCAACTTTGTGGAACTGAGGAAAGAAATCTCCAGTCTTTTCGAACGTTATGGACTTGACGAATTCCCCACTCGCAAGAGAGGTCGATCCAGGTCCCTTTATGAAGTCGGCGATTCTTTCGACTCTCTCTCCTGTCGGCCCACCTATAGACAGCCTTGCATTGGAAAGCAACATAGGGACTATCGAATCGCCCGCGGGAGAAGCGTTGACGACATTTCCAACCAGTGTGGCCCGGTTTCTGATCTGTGGACTTCCAATCTCTCTTAAAGCCATCTCCAGTATTTTGCTGTGCTTGATAATTGCATCGCTGTTCAGAAGTTTGGACATTGTGACCTTACAGCCTACTCTAAGCGAATCGCCCAGGTCTTCTATGGTATCAAACCCCTCGAGATGCCTCAGGCTTATCACCTTGTCTGGGAGTACTCTCTTCAATCGTATCTTCACCAGCAGGTCGGTGCCGCCGGCAAGAATACAGCTTCTCTCAGAAAGGAGTGTTTGGAGCTCCTCCTCACTGGTCGGCATAAAAACCCTAAACGACATCTCACTTCACCTCCAAAATCCTCTCTCGCTATTTAAAAAGAATAATCGTGGTCAGAATGAACTATCTTGCCCGGGACATCGATGTCAAAGACATTGTGTCTTCCGCCTTCAATTTCGCGAATCGATGCCAAGTTTCTTTTCACCAGTTGAAAGGCGCCCTTGTCACCGGAAATTCTGGAGAGTTCGGGGAACAGCTTCTTCGATATGAATGTCGGAAAGCCTTTTTTACCCCGAAAAACGAAGGAGACCATTTCATCATCTGGCCTTACGGAATCGAGAAGAGATTTTACGTCTTCTCCTGTAATCAAAGGCATATCTGCGAGCGACAAGACGATTCCTTCACAGCTTTTGGGGCACTCTTCCATCCCCCTGACTATGCTTGTCGATATACCGTCTGAATAGTTCTCGTTGACAACCGTTCTGAACGTACCGGTCCTGAATTTTCTGATTTCGAAATCCGGCTTCAGTACCAGAATCTTCTTTAGAGCAACGACGCTTTCAAGATTATCGAGCGACCATTGAAGAAGAGGTTTCCCCCTGAAATCCGTAAGAAGCTTCTCGCCGCGAAAACGACTGGATTCTCCGGCCGCGAGAAGTATCAGTGCAACCGATTCACTATTCATTTGCTTTCCTTAGGTTCTCAGCTGCCGTTCGTATTGCCTGTAGTATCTTGTAGTAGCCGGTACATCTGCAGAGGTTGCCCTCTATCGCTTCCATTATCTCTTCATCGCTTGGATTGACCTTCCGGTCGAGGAGCGCCTTCGTTGACATAATCATTCCCGGCGTGCAGAATCCGCACTGAACTGCTCCTTCGTCAATGAAGGCCTTCTGAATGGGGTCAAGCTCTCCATTTCTAGAGAGCCCTTCGATCGTTGTGATCTCTGAGCCGTCTATTTCAGGAAGAAGGACGAGACAGGAATTGACCGCTTTGCCGTCGATTATTACGGTGCAGGCTCCGCACTCTCCTTCGCCACAACCTTCCTTTGTCCCGGTGAGTCCCAGTTCGCCACGTAAGAAATCCAGCAACCTGATATCTTCCTTAACATCCATTGTTAAAGTCTCATCGTTAAGTGTGAAGGTGATCTTCATCTAAGTGCCTCCTCAATAACATCTTTCTCCGGCGGGAGGGTCTTTACTTCGGGAAGAACAGTCGATACATTCTTGAGATCCTTCAAGCCATTGCCCGTAACGACGACCAGAATCCTGCTACTTTCGTCGACAATCCCGATTTCTCTCGCCTTTCTGAACCCGGCAAATGCTGTCGCTCCGGCCGGCTCAGCGAATACGCCTGTCTCCCTTGCAAGTTCAATTATACCCCGAAGAATTCGGCTGTCTGAAACAGATAAAAAGAGACCTTCATGTGCTTTGGTGTAGCGACAGGCCTTAACGACATCTCTCGGTTTTCCAACGCAGATACTGTCGGCAACCGTCGATGCCTCGAAATCGATCGGGTCGAAGGGGAAACCCCTTTCATAGGTTCTCATAATCGCGGCGGAGCCCTCTGCCTGCACTCCTACCATGGTCGGCATTTTGTTTATGATCCCTAGTTTGATGAGATCATCAAATCCCTTGTAGAAACTTGAAAGCACAGTTCCGTCTCCTGCCGAAACAAAAACGAAATCCGGGAGATTATCCCGCATCTCAAAGGCAAGTTCAAGCGCGCAAGTCTTTTTCCCTTCGAGAAGATATGGATTTATTGCGCTGTTTCTACAATACCAGCCCATTGACATTCCAATCTCCATCGAGAGATCGAATACCCTGTCGTAACTCGCATCAATTGCCAGAATCTTCGAGCCATAAACCTGGAGCTGAGTAATCTTTGCTGTCGGGGCCGTTGCAGGCACAAATATCACGCTCTTCATACCTGCCACGGCAGAAAGCCCGGACAGAGAACTCGCCGCGTTTCCGGTTGAGGCACAGAAGATCGTGTTGAATCCCTTCGCTTTGGCCTTTGCCACTGCGATTGCGCTAGCTCTGTCTTTAAAGGAGGCCGTCGGGTTTCTTCCGTCGTCCTTCACAAATACCTCTGCCACCCCATACTTTCTTGCAAGAGAATCGCTTCTATACAGCGGCGTGTTTCCAACCAGAAGCTCCGGAGGATCGACCTCTTCTTCAAAGGGCAGCAGAAAGTCGAAAGCCCAGATTCCCTTTCTGTGAAGCGGTAATGAACTGCATCTATATTGCTTTCTCACCTGCTCGAAATCATAAACGACTTCCAGTGTTCCCCTTCTCTCACCGCAATCGGGGCAGAAGTAATCTACTTCATCTTCTGTAAATTCCTTGCCGCAACTGATGCACTTTAGAAAGTATTTTCTCAAGTCAGGACACCGCCGATCGCGCCAACTGGGCAACGTGATTCGCACAGCCCGCAACCGAAGCACTCAGCCGTGTCCACTTCCACCTTTTCATCCAGACTCAGCGCAAAGTAAGGGCAAACCGCAACACACAATCCGCATCTCGTACATTTATCGTGATCGATTACCGGATTCCTCACCTCAAAGGACTCTTTCTGTCTTTCGGCAGAGTCGATCGCATCTTTCACACTCTCAAATCCTCTCTTTTCGAGAGCCGACGGAAGAGAGTCTACTATCCTTTTGAAAAGTTCTTTACCGTTTATCAGGGCTCCAGAAAGCATCTGCACCGCCGACGCGCCGCAAGAGAGAAAGTCAATAACATCATCTGCGCTTGAAACGCCACCGACTCCAATTATCGGCAGAGAACAGCCCTCGCGAATTCTCCTTACGGATGAGAGGGAAAGCTTCTTGATCACTGGACCGCTTATCCAGCCGAAGCCATCCCCGCTCCCCATCAAAGAACGATTGGCCTTCCGATCGAAGGGATAGACTGGACCGAGTGAGTTTATGGCAACGATCCCGTCGCCACCGGATTCCTGGACCGCTCCGGCCATCTCGGCGGGATCTGGAACCGAAGGGTCGAACTTCAGGAAGACCGGCTTGTCAGTTCCTTCTTTGACTGCCGAGATCAATTCCTTCATGAGAGAGGGATCATCTGCAACGTAATGAGTCGACAACTCAAAACCATCTGCAAATTCAGAGAATAATGGAACGAGCTTTCTCAGATCTTCAGGGGAGTAGCCGAGACTAATTATCAGTGGAAGACCGGAATACTTCTTATACTCGGGGAGGAACTCCTCAAGCCATCTGTCGGGAGAGAACTCGCTCCATAGTTCCGTGTTCACTACGAAATCTCTTTCTGCGATTATGCAGGGTCTCGGGACCTTCGCGGCTATGGTGGATATGGTTTTCGTTACCATTGCCCCGACCCCCATCGTCTCGATGGCGCGCATCTTTCTGTGATCTCCTGTGAGCGGACCGGAAGCAGGCATCAACGGATTCTTCAGATAAATTCCGGCCACTTCTGTCGAAAGATTCATCCAAGCACCTCCTTAGAACCTCTTCTCAAAAGCTTTGAATAGTCTTCGCGCCTCTTTGTATATAACATCTTCATCGATTCTTGCTGGTCTTCCCTCCGCGAGTATTCTCTCTCCGGCGACGAATGCGTCGCTTACCGAAATGTTGTCGCAGATTCCAAAGAAGAAGTGATCCATAAAGTTTTCTGCTGTGATCTCCGTTGGGCTGCGGTAGTTCAGGATTATGAAGTCCGCAGAGCTTCCTTCCCTGATCGTCCCGAGATTCACACCGAATGCGCTCGTTGCGAGATCGTAATTAGAGCCAAAAAGCGAACGAGTGAGATCGCCCGAATAGCTCGCTGCCGGATCACGATGAACATAGTGGGGGCAGAGAATCATGAATCTAGCGTCATGGCAGAGATTGAAGCCATAACCGTCGTTTCCCATAAGCAAGTTAGTGCCCTCATCGTTGAACTTCTTCCATTCCGGGAAGCCAACACCGTTGTTGATATTCGATTGACAGTTGACCACAATATAGCCTTTCGTGTCCTTTATGAGAGCTCTTTCAGATGCTGTCGTGTGAATGCAATGCGCATACAGCGAGTTCTGAATCATGAGCCCAGCTCTGTGAAACCGCTCCAGTATTCTTTGATCGTAAAGGCTAAATGTATGTTCCTGATCCTCGGGGCCCTCGGCGACATGAACGTGTATCGGAAGCCTTCCGGCTATCTCCTTCGAGGCCAAAGAGAGAGTTTCCTTCGAGAGAGTGAAAGAAGCGTGAAAGCCGAAGATCCCTTTCTTATAGGCTGTGTTCACTTTGGCGAAATCCAGGTTCTCGCGAATTCCCCTGTCCCGTCGTTCGAGTCCGTCTCGATCTGAGACTTCATAGGCTCCGCAATATCTGAGGCCTACAGTATTTACTGAAGAAGCTATCTTGTCAAGAGAACCCTCAATTGCATTCGGAGAGGAATTGTGGTCAAAGAGCGTCGTGACTCCTCCCTTCAGAGACTCTATAGCGGCGACATACGCAGAAAGTTCCAGGTCTTCATGAGTCAACGCTCTGTCCAGTCGCCACCACAAGTCCTCCAGCAGCTTGGTGAACGACGAGGGATTGAAGGGTGACACTCTCAGGCCCCTCGAGAAAGTCGAGTAGATATGAGTATGCGCATTTACCAGTGACGGCATAAGCAGTCTGCCCTCGAAATAGAGATTCTCTCCGTCATACTTGCAATCGCCGGCAGAGACTTTCACGATCTCTCCATTTTCAACTCTCACGTACCCTCTTTCGATGAACTCTCCGTCATTTGTAAAGATCGAAACACCGTTTATCTGCATGAACCTTCCCCCCAGCGTACTCGTCCACGTTGGATAAAGCATCCTGAAGCCTTTGGAAGCAGCACATCGCCATCCCTGAAGGCGATCTTTCCTCTGTGGATTACCGTTTCAACGGAGCCCTTGAGCCTCATTCCCTCATACAGCGAATGGTCTGACCTGGTGAAAGGCGATTTCGACGCGGTAATCTCCGCATCTCTGTCAACCACTGCAATATTGGCCACGCTACCGGGAGCCAGGAGCCCTCTTTTTGGAAAGAGACCGAATATCCTGGCGGGATTAGCTGAAAGAAGGGCAGAGACTTTCACAAGATTCCCACTGAGCAGGGTATTTAAAGTGGCAAATGAAAGCCCCAGCGATCCCGAGCCGTTCGGCATCTTCGAATATTCGGCTCGATTCTCAGATTTTTCCTGGCTTAGGAAGGGACAGTGGTCCGTTCCGATTGAGGATATCTCGCCCCTTTGCACAGCAGAAACTAATAATAGACGCTCATTCTCGCTCCTGGGCGGGGGGCAGTAAGTGTTGAGGTACCCTTCTTCTCCTTGAAGCGGTTCTTTGTTCAGAAGAAGATATTGTGGACAGGTCTCGAGTTTTGTGAAATCTCTCCAGTCGCCACCCATTGAAGAGAGAGTTCTTGTGGTCTCTCCGCTCGAAACATGAACCACATAAAGCTGACCATTTCTCTCGAGCGAAATCAGTGCGAGCTTGGCGACTTCGGACAGCTCACTAATGGTGGGCCTGAGAGACGAGAGCTCTCTGAAGGTCGAACTTTTGTAATCCGAAGCGATTTCGTTGATTATCTCATCGTTTTCCGAATGGGCCAGCAGCACGAATCCCAGTTTTCTTGAAAGCGAAAGCAATCTGTAAATCATCCCGTCGCCCGTTCTGCGATTGGAGGAACTATAAGTTGTGAAGATCTTTATTGATGGCATTCTGGCCTCTATCGCCGCCTCTGCGATCTCTTTGGCAGAGAATTCGGGACTCCCGGCAAGCGTGACGTGAAAAGCATAATCTACTCTGCTGTCTGCAGCCGTCTGCATCCGACTCTTCTTCGCTTTCTCAAAGTCTGAAAGAGTGGAGACGGGATCGAGAAAATCTATCAGAGTGGTCACTCCTCCGCTTAGAGCAAGAGCCGATCCCGAATCGAAATCATCGACGGAAGTGTATCTTCCCAGATTGAGACTGAGATGCACATGGGGATCGATAAACCCTGGAAGCAAAAACAACCCCGAACAGTCCAGGGTCTCCCTTGCAGGGAACTTTTCTCTAATTGAAGATATTACTGCGACTTCCTCGCCCGTCACGTAGACATTTGCAGGAAAAAGCCTGTCACCTGTACAGACAGTTCCATTTTCAAGGGCGAGGTCGTAACTCACGGTCTTCCACCCATTGTGAGAGCCATGACCGCCTTGGAGGTGTGAAGTCTGTTTTCGGCCTCGTCTATTACGATCGATTGCGGACCGTCGATCACTTCATCCACGACTTCGCGTCCTCGATCTGCTGGAAGTGCGTGCATGTAGACAGCTCTCTTGTTTGCAACCTTCATTCTCTCGGGGGTGCAAATCCAGTCTTTGTTCTTCCTGACCTCCGTCATGATCTCCTGGGGATCTTCCGATACATAAAATCCTCCCCATGACTTCGGAATAACAATATCTGCATCTTTGAATGCCTCATCCATATCGTGGAGTATATCGAACCTGGCCCCGCTCTCTTCTGCGTTAAGCCTTGCCTGATCAACTATGTCGGGCATCAAATCGAAGCCTTTCGGATATGCTAACTTCACGTCCATACCGTATCTAGTGAAGAGAAGAATCTGGGACTGCGGAACGGAAAGTGGCTTAAGATGGCTCTCGGCGTAGGCCCAGGTTATTGCGACTTTAAGTCCGCTCAAGTTTGTCCCGAATCTCTCTCGAATTGTCATCATATCTGCCATAACCTGCATAGGATGATAGACGTCATCCTGGAGATTGAGAATTGGAACATCTGCATGTTCGGCAAGAGATCTCAGGTAAGGATTCCCCGCCTTGAACTTGCAGTGCCTGACGGCAATGGCGTGGCCGTATCTCGATAAAATCATGGCCGTATCACGCGGAACCTCTCCATGAGCCGTTTGCATCGTTGAAGGATCTAAATAGTGAGCATGACCGCCAAGCTGGGTTATTCCCGCTTCCATCGAATTTCGCGTTCTGGTGGACTGATCGAAGAACATCAAGAATACCGTCTGATATGGAAGCAAAGGTGTGGGATCATTCGTTGCGAATCTTCTCTTCAGATCAGAAGATAGATCGAGCATAAGGTCAATTTCCGTTCTTCTGAAATCCTGTGTAGTAATGAAGTCTTTGCCTCTCAAAATACTACTCATCTTGTTACCTCCTAATCTATTGTGAAAGCCTTAACGGAAGAAGGGCATACATAGCCGCCGCCCTTACCAGATGATCGACAGGGCATTGATCGTCGGGACTGTGTGCGAAGATCTCATTTGCAGGGCCAAATCCAATTGTTGGGATCGAGAAAACACCGGCGGTTGCGATTCCGTTGGTTGAGAATGTCCATTTGTCAACGAAAGGCTCCTCTCCGAAAACTTCTCTGTAGGTGTTTACCGTCTTCCGCACTATTTCGCTGTCCTCTTCCATTACCCATGTCGGGAAATACTTCTCGACTGGATAAATGGTTCCCGTATAGGAAGGTCTTTCATAGAAGAGTTCGACAATTTCAGCCTCTTCTCCGGCCATTTGAACGGCCTCTTGCAGCTCTCTGATAACCGTCTCTTTTGTCTCCCCGGCTGTCAGCCTCCTGTCGATCTGAATAGTGCACTCGTCGGCAACGGCGTTCTGCGAAGGGGATTTGAAGAATATCTGTGTCACGACTATCGTTCCCTTGCCCAGGAAGGGATCGTCCGTGAGCCTTTCATTCAGTCTCTCGATTTCTGAAATGATTCGGCTCATCTTGTATATTGCGTTAATTCCTCGCTCGGGAGCGCTCGCGTGACAGGAGAGTCCCGAGGTTCTCACTTGAAGTTCCATTCTTCCTCTGTGTCCCCTGTAGATGTTTAAGTTCGTCGGTTCTGTAATGACGACATAATCCGGTATTATACCGTCTTCCTTGATTATGTATCTCCAGCACAGACCGTCGCAATCCTCTTCCATTACCGTCCCTGTAACGTAAAGGGTGAAGTCTCCCAGAAGACCCTCTTCTTTCATTATCCTGGCTCCATAGACCATTGCTGCCATTCCGGCCTTCTGATCTGAAGCTCCCCTTCCGTAGATTACTCCGTCAGAGACCACTCCGCCGAAGGGATCTACTTTCCAGAGTTTCTCGTTTCCAACTTCGACGGTATCTATGTGGGCGTCCATTGCAATCACATTCTTGCCGGATCCTATTCTGCCAAGAATATTCCCCAGTCCATCTATCCTGACTTCATCGAATCCAACTTTCTCCATCTCTTTTTGAATTCTCTGGACCACTTCTCTTTCGCCGGCGGAGAAGCTCTTGATACTAACAAGATCTCTAAGAAATTCGGTAAGTTCCTCGCGGTATGATTCAGCCTTGGTAAGAAGATCTCTCGACACTTTTGTCACTCCCATGCATTAGTATTTTCTTCATTATAACTTCTTGCATATTGTAAAGAAAAGCAACATAAGAACCGGCTAACGCTCTAGTAATAGTATAGCTCGACTGACGGTGGTTCTCAAACAGATCATTTCGATGGAATTGGGCAGACTCTTGAGAGGGGAGTTCATGGGTGGCGAACTTTGCCACATACAATAGATATAATTATCATTAGAGGGAGGTGATTAGATGAAAACTCTCGAAGTGAGAGATCTCAGTAGCAGAATCGGAAATTTCGATCTCGGCCCTATCGACCTCTCTGTGGAAAAAGGAGAGATTGTTGGTCTAATAGGACCTTCCGGCTGCGGCAAAACGCTATTGTTAAGGACTATTGCCGGACTCCAAGAGCCGCTCTCTGGAAGTGTAACAATTAATGAGGAAGATGTGACCTTTCTGGAACCGCATCTAAGGGGACTCGCATTTGTGTTTCAGGATAACGCCTTGTTTCCTCATATGGATACTCACGATAACATTGCATTTCCTCTCTCGGTGATGAAGGACAGGGAGGCCGATGCCAAGGTCAGTAAAAGGGCAGGAGAGCTTGATGGCCTGTCTGACTACCTTGACCGCTGGCCTAAGGAACTTCCGGCAGGAATGAAGAAGCTCACAGCATTTGCGAGAGAAACGGTGAAGAAATTCAATTTAATAATGCTGGATGAACCATTCGAGAGACTCGACAAGAAGATCAGAATAGAGATGAGATCGATGATCAAGAGAATGCTGATGGCGCTTGGGGAGTCCGTTCTCATAGTGCTGAACGACCCGGAAGATGCAATGGCCATAGCAGATAGAGTCTTTATTATGGATAGCGGAGTCGTATTGAGACAAGGTTCTCCGACTGAGATCTATGATGAACCGAATTCTCTCTTTGTCATGGAGCTCTTCTCTACTATGGGAATAAACAGAGTTGGTGGGAGAGCATTCAGACCTCAGGACGTCGAACTTGACGACCAGGGCGAGGAGTTCAATCCAGAGCATTGCGGACCCTACGATTCGAAGCGAATCATCTGCAACGGGAAGTTAGGAGGAGAAGACGTCACGTTAATGCTGCCAATTGAGTGCAGGGACATGGACTCGATCTTCATTAGAATCACCAGGTTTTTCGATCTGTAATCTACCGTCGCGTCTTTGCCTTTGTTAAGTGAGGTTTGAGCTAATTATCGGCAAAATGATGTATAATTAGTAATGGTGATGTGTAAAACGTTTTTATGAGAGGCCTTTCTCAACGAGAAAGGCTTTTCTATCGGTTCGAAACCAGCTCAATAAGCCTATCAGGATAGTCGGTAATGATTCCGTCAACGCCGAGATCTATCAATCTTTCCATCTCCTGGAGATCATTGACGGTCCACGGAATAATCTTCAAACCGGATTGATGAGCGCTCTCCACCCAGCCGTCGGTCATCAACGAGTAACTGGGTGAAATTACGCTGCAACCTATACTGGCCAGCATTCTTCCGATGTCGAATCCAAAGTTCCTCAATCTAAGCCCTGCAGTCCAGATTGACTTGTCCAGATTGGTTTTCGACACAAGAGCGGCAGTTTGAACTGAGGGTTCAAGTTCCTTCGAAATCTTGAGTGCCTCCCAGTTGAAGGACTGTATTGTCGCTAGCTCCTCAAAGCCTTCTCCCAAAAGTATTTCCAGGACTTTGTGAACATGTTCTTTCAGGTCGATTGTGTCTGAAGGCCTATCGGGAAAATGTTTGATCTCAATGTTTACCCTAACGGATTCTCCGTGTGAATCGTTATATTCATCGACCAGGGAAAGCACTTCTTTCAGTGATGGAACGCGCTGGCCGTCCAGCTGGGTCTGCTCGGGCCAGTCTTCCGGTTCGCTAAGCCTTCCAATGTCGAACTCTCTAAGCTCTTCGTAAGTGAGGTCCTTTATGAGTATTTTTTCTCGTATGAATTGCCCGTCTTTTCTTGTCCGCTGTGGATTGAGATAGGCTTCATGATTGATCACGACGACACCGTCCTTGGTGACTACCGTGTCAAGCTCTATGGTGTCAACACCCAGTTCTAGAGCGTGCGTGAAGGCGGCGATAGTATTCTCGGGCATGAGACCCCTGCAGCCGCGGTGCCCCTGCACATCAAACTCTGCCGTCGCTGAAAGTGCCGTTGAAATAGAAAGAAGAACGATAATTGCCGTGAATTTCAAGATAACTCTCATAATCACACTCCATTCAGTCTTTTTGAATTGCAGGTTGTATAATTTCCACTAGTTGCGCGGAGGTAGATAGCGTTGAATCTGAGTATTCTCTTCTTTGAAGCTCTAATTTATGCGAGCCTGGCGACTAAGAATCTGCTTAGTCAGTATTTCGATATCTCGGGTTTTTCCTCGACAGAAATCGGGATACTGATGGCGGTCCTACCGGTCGTCTCGCTAGTTTCCAGTCCTCTGTGGTTCAAAATCAGCTCTGGACTGGGTCAGAACAAAATCTATTATATCGTATCTCTCTCTTCAGCCGTATGCATCTGGCCGATCTTTGCAGCCAGTGATTTCCTGACGTCCCTGCTCTTCATGATCCTCTTCTCTCTTTTCTTTTCGGCAGTCGTTCCACTCGGTGATTCGATAATAATGACGAGTATCAAGAAGACCGGAGGCCGTTTTGATCGCGTGAGGCTTTTCGGCACGATAGGGTTTGCAGCTACATCTCTGTTGCTGAGCACTGTCGTCGGAATCAGTTTCTTCTGGTTATTTGCGGCCACATCCGTGGTTCTGGCCTTCTCACCGATATTTCTCAAGAAAAAGTCGGACGCATCGAGAACAGAAGCCACTGAAAGCTCTGCCGGTGCAGGTTCCCTTCTTCAGTTTTCTATGATGACTATCGGAATGTTCTTTGGTATTACGTTGAACTCCTTCCATAATTCCTTCATTGCGGTCTTCACAAGGCAGAACGGGATGGACCCTTCGGTCGTTGGAATTGTCTTCGCAATTACCGCTCTTTCTGAGATTCCCTTCCTGCTGGTCGCCGACAGGATAATCGAAAGAATTGGCAGTATGAAGATCCTGCTATTCGGTATGGCGGTAATTGGAGTCAGGATGATCCTCGTCTCCTTCGCGACGAACGTTTACGCGCTCTATTTGGTGGAGTCGTTGCACGGTTTAACGTATATTCTAATGTATTACTCGCTTTTTCACTTCATCCATTACGGGCTTTCTGGCAGGCAGCAAATTTTCGCTCAAAGTGTCTTCTGGATTGTAAGGTCGGGACTGACCTTCATCGTAGGATCAATAGGAGGGGGAATAATTATCGACGCATTCTCAGTCTTCTTTGCCTTCAGGTTCTTTGGATATGTCGGGCTCTTATCAGCAATCATTATGACGATCGTTTACTTATCGTTTCGAAGATCACGATCTAATTCTGGATGAAGCTTCTGGGTCCGGGTATTTTGGACTTTCTCTCAGAACAGCGATTCATTGCTTCTAATGACAGATGGAAGCAATCTCAAGATTGAATAACGGGTCAGTCTTTCGAAGGAATTCGTGAGTGATCCTATCTTTTCAAAGAACGAGAAAGAAGCGATATCCTGGGTCTGGCGAGCGATATCCGATTCTGTTGGCTTCTCAGGGAGCTTCTTGAGCGGGAGCACTCGGTGTTATAATTACTGCGGTATTCTGCCGTTTTCAATTTCTGAAAAGGGAGGGTTCTGTATGAAAAAGCTTCTTGTACTGGTTCTTCTGTGTTTGTCTGTCTTTGCTTTTGGAAAGACCACTATCAATTTCTGGCACGCTATGAGCGGTAGCAGGTTGGGTGCAGTCGATGCGATTATCGAAGGTTTCAATGCCGAAAATCCCGGCATTGAGGTAATTGCTCAGTTCACTGGCTCGTATGCCGAGACTCTTACCAAGGCTATAGCTTCATATCGAGCGGGAGATCAGCCTCACATCGTTCAGGTTTACGAGGTCGGTCTTCAGACCATGTTGGACAGTAACGCTATCAAACCGGTCTTTGAGCTTTCCGGTCCCGATTTTGATTGGGGAGACGTGATTGGCCCTATCCTCGATTATTACACAGTAGGCGACCAGCTCTATTCAATGCCTTTCAACTCTTCAAGCGCAATTCTCTATTACAACAAGGATATCTTCAGAGCAGCCGGACTCGATCCCAACAAGCCCCCTTCGACTTTTGATGAACTCTACGAAATGGGAAGAACAATCGTAGAATCGGGAGCCGCACAGGGCGGAATTTCCTTTGGTTGGCCGGCTTGGGTCTTTGAGCAGACACATTCGGTTCATGGCCAGTTCTACGCGAACAATGAAAACGGCAGAGTCGGCAAGGCAACGGAGGTTTATTTCAACGATGCTTTTGGTGTCAAGGTCCTTGCGGAATGGATAAAGTGGGCTCAGGCGAAAGTCTTCATGTACGGTGGCAGGGAGTACGATGCCAACCAGGCCTTCCTGACCAAGCAGGTTGCCATGTTGATTCAGTCGACATCGTCGGTAAGTTCTATCGAGTCGAAGGCCGATTTCGAAATGGGAACAACCTTCCTGCCGGTTATGCCAGGCTATCCAAAGGGAAACTCTGTCATTGGCGGAGCGACCCTGTGGGTAATGAAGGACCATACAGACGAAGAGTATGAGGCGATCTGGAAATTCTTCCAGTACCTTATGAAGACTGAAGTTACTGCCGAGTGGCATAAGTCGACGGGCTACTTCCCAGCAACCAATAGCGCAGTCAAGAAACTCATGGATGAAGGTTGGTTTGCCGAAAATCCAAATCACCTTACGGCCTTCCTGCAGATTCTTTCGGGAACGAGAATTCCCGAAGCACAGGGAGTAAGGCTAGGGAATTTCGTTGCAATAAGGGATATTGTCGACGGTGCTATCGAAAACGCAATTCAGTACACGGGAAGTGATTACGAGGGAGAGGCAAAGAGAATCCTCGATGACGCGGCAGAAAAAACGAACACTACTCTTGAAGAATACACATTGATCTACGGCAAGTAATTTTCTTCTGGATCCCCTGACAGAGATGTCAGGGGATCTTTAGTATTTTTCGGACGGTGATAAAGCATGCATAGTCGTTTTCCAAACAGGTTCTTACCCTACTTGCTACTTCTACCTTCGGTGGTCGTGGTCATCATCTTTTTGATTGTTCCAACTATTCAGTCGCTGTATTTGAGTTTCTTCAGGGTATCTCCTTTTGGTGACAGGCTGATATTCGTGGGCTGGTATAATTTCTCCAAGCTCTTCAAATCTTCAGATTACATTGACAGCCTCGTAATCACGCTTGTTTTTGCGGTTTTCGTCGTACTGATCGGTCTGACTCTGGGAATGTTGCTTTCAGTACTTCTCAATCAAAAGCTGAAGGGGCTGCAAGTATATCGAACTCTTTTCATCTGGACTTATGCGATTTCACCGGCCGTTGCGGGTACGATCTGGGCACTGATGTTCAGCCCTTCGAGCGGGCCGATCACGTTTTTGCTGAAGGCGATCTTCGGAGCAAACGTTAACTGGATGATGGATGGGAAAGTTGCCCTCGTTGCGGTAATCATTGCAGCTTCGTGGAAAATGCTCGGTTACAATATTATCTTTTTCCTGTCAGGACTCCAAACAATTCCTCAAGAATTGATGGAGGCTTCTGCAATAGATGGCGCATCGAGCCTTCGCAGATTCTTCAAGATCACTATTCCGTTGTTGTCGCCGACCACTTTCTTTCTGCTGATTATGAACACGCTGTACGCCTTTTTTCAGGTCTTCGGACTGATCGACATAATGACGAAGGGCGGCCCTGGCGACGCAACGCAAGTGCTGGTTTACAAGTTGTACAGAGACGGATTTATAAACCTCGATACCGGTTTCGCATCAGCGCAGTCAATAGTACTCTTCATTTTTGTTGCCATCTTGACGGTTGTGCAGTTCAGGTTTGCCGAGCAAAAGGTCTTCTATGGATGACGGTGGGGTGAGCTAGATGAAGCAGAGGAAATCATCGATCTTTCTGAGCTATCTCTTTCTGACAATAGCGCTCGTAGTAATAATGTTTCCGATTTACTACGCCTTCACCATGAGCACATTCGACGAAAAGGAAGCCTACTCATTCCCTCCCAAGTTCATTCCAAGCATCCACGCTGTCGATAACTTTGCAACGGCCTGGAAGACCGTGAATATGGGAAGATTGATCTTCAACAGCGCATTCATTTCAATTACCGTGGCACTTGCAAAGATATTTCTTTCGATGCTCGCTGCCTTTGCTTTCACCTATTTCGGCAATTTCAAAGGAAAGTACTTCTTTTTTGCAGTTATACTGATAACCCACATGCTGCCGCTTCCGATCAGAATCGTGCCGACTTATGAACTGATGAGAACATTCGGCTGGGTCAACACTTATCGAGCGCTTACAATTCCCTTTTTTGCCAGCGCAACAGGCACGCTTCTCTTCCGGCAACTGTTCATGACCGTTCCCTCTTCTCTTTCAGATGCGGCGAGGATCGACGGGGCGGGACCGATGAGGTTCTTGTTCAATGTTCTCATACCTCTTTCGAAGACTAATGTCGGAGCACTATTTCTGATTGAATTCACATATATGTGGAACGAGTACCTGTGGCCGATGATTGTTACCAACAGCAACAACATGAGGGTTGTTCAGATAGGAATAAAAATGCTTCTGGCCAGTGAGGCTCAGGCAGCGGAGTGGAACATTATTATGGCGGGAGCAATAATCGCTATGGTCCCTCCGTTGATTATGCTGTTATTGTTCCAGAAAACCTTTATGGAAGGATTCAGCCTGAAAGAAGAGAAGTAGATCTACACCGACCTTCTCCTATCTGTTCAGGGCATTTTCGATCGCCTTTAGAATTACCTTACTGCTGTAGGTCGCCCCGGAGATTACATCCACCTCGACAGACTGGTTTTCGATAACCGATGCTGTGATCGCTTCCGCGGGCTTTCCTCTGCCGTTATTGTGCTTGACGATCTCAATTGATTTGATTTCATGCCCAGATACTGCTACTCTTACAGTTGCACTCACTATTCCGGCCCCGAAGCTGCCCTCGTAATACCCGTCATCCAGCTCAGAGAGATTGAGCGGTGCAAATTCGAGTGTGTCCAGTTCTTTCAGTCCGGCTTCGAGTTTTGGAACGACAAATGCAAACATAATTATTAACAGGGCTGCTATGAGAATTCCAACCGTGACAAGTACTTTTATAAGGGTCCTTCCCTTCATTTTCTTTCCTCCTGAAATGTAGTCGTTACTGGATGTCTCCAAAAACAGATGAGCCGACTAATCCTCAAAGTCTTTGACAAATCTGTCAATATTACCCGGGATGATATGGGGCTGTGGCTTACCCTTTGAGGCGGCTTTCAACATCATTTTTGAAAGGAATCCCAGTCTCTCTAGATTAAACTCACCTCCAAAGAAACCTTTAGCTTTGCATTTGTCGAGAAATTCCTTCGGGAAGTTTTGGGACAAGTACTCGTTGAAGTTCTCTTCTCCAGCACCCATACAAAGGAACACACCCAGGCGCTTTGCCTTAAGCGTTTCGAGGTTTTTCTGTACGAACTCGGAAATCTCTTTCTGTACTTTTCCGATTCTGATGGAAGCTCCAACGATAACTGAATCATATCCAGATAGATCTGGCGAAGAGACCTTCTTGATGTTGACGACGGTACTTTCGCCGGAGAGCATTTCAGAGATTTTTGCCGAGCACTTTTCGGCTGTTCCACTTCTCGTTGCGTAGATGATTGCGGTTTTCATGCTGCACCTCCTTTTATCACCCATCACGATGATATAGCTTTTTCAGTTTACATTATATGAGATATTGGTGATTGTGGTTATGTAAATGAAAACTGTGTTCCGTATTCTCTTTGAGAAAGCATTTTTCAGGCGGCCGCTCTTGAAGAATTCTGGCATTGTGTTATAATTCTATGCGTTGAAATCCCGCTTTGCCACATAAGGCAAAGCCACAGTCCAAGGGAGGAGGAAGTTAATGAAGAGGATTTACGAAACGATGTTCATAGTCTCGCCAAAGCTAGATGAAGAAGAGCGTAATGCGATGGCTGAAAAGGTAAGAGACTACATTGTTGAACGAGTCGGAGGAACCATCGAAAAGTTCGACAGATGGGGTATTAGAAAGCTCGCTTACAGAGTTGCAAAGGGCTTCAGTGAAGGTGACTACACGGTAGTTCAGTTCAGGGCCGAACCCGAAACTCTAGACATTCTTGAGAGATTCTTCGGTATTACACCCGATGTTTTCAGGTGGCAGACCTTCAGGAGAGAGGATCTTGAGAAGGCGGAAAAGAAGGCCTCGCTGAAACCGGCTGAAACAGTTGAAGAACCGGAGACTGTTGAGGTAGTGGAGAGTGTTGAAGCAGCGGCCGAGACCGTTGTAGAAGATAGCTCTGATGAAGCGGCCGGTGTGGAAACCGAGACGGTTGAAGAAGTAAAGCAGACGGAGGAGTAAAAAATGTCTATTAGCTACAATCATGTTGTCCTGATAGGTAGGCTTACTCGCGATCCTGAGATCAAGTTTGCCGCAAGCGGTACCCAGATAACCACATTCACTCTTGCGGTAGATAGGAATATTCCATCGTCTAACAATGACAACACTGATTTCATTAGGATTGTAACTTTTGGCAAGACGGCTGAGTTTGTTGGAAACTACATAACCAAAGGCAGACTGATACTTGTTGAGGGTTCTTTGAGAATCAACAAGTGGAAGACCCAGGATGGGGAACCAAGATCGAACGCGGAAGTCGCGGCTTCCAATATTCGGTTCATGGAAACCAAAGCCCAGGCCCAACAGTCTTCCGGAGGTTTTGACAGACCGTCGCAGGATACCGGTGTGATTGAAGCCACTGGAAACGATGACATTACTTTCTTTGGAAGTGAGACAGAAGACTCCGGGAGCGACGATATCCCATTTTAATGTAGGAGGAAGATTATGGTAAGAGATAACAGAAGAAGAGGAAGAAGCAGAAGAAAGTGCAGACTCTGCGGTACAAAGACGACATACATTGATTATAAGAATATCTCTTTGCTCCGTGATTATGTGACAGAGAAGGGCAAGATAATTCCAAAGCGTATTACCGGAAACTGCGCCAAACACCAGAGGATGGTGAAGGAAGCGATTCAGAGGGCGAGATTCATGGCGCTGCTTCCTTACACTAAAGAGTAATAATCAATTCGGGAGGCGAAGAGCCTCCCTTTTTTTAAAGGAGGTTTTCTATGAAGGTGATTCTTCTCAAAGACTTAAGTAACGTTGGAAAAGCCGGTGAAGTGAAGAATGTGTCGGACGGTTACGGTAGAAACTTCCTGATTCCTAAGGGTTTTGCGGTTGAAGCCAATGCCAAAGAGATGGCGAAACTTAAGCAGACGCAGAAACAGAAGGAAGAAAAGGAAGAAAGGATAAGGAAGGCGAGCGAGGAGCTGCTTCATGAGCTTCAAAAGCATCACTTCACAATAAAAGCAAAATCAGGCGTGAGCGGCAAGCTATTTGGAGCCGTGACCTCGGGAGATATTTCCAACCATATAAGGTCCGTAATAGGCGTTGATATCGATAAGAGAGAAATTGATCTAGAGGATCACATCAAACAGACTGGTGAATACAAAGTGGATGTCAAGCTTCCAGGCAATGTAAAGGGAAAGATCGCTTTGAAAGTCGAAGGCCTGGAGGAAGAATAATTTGGAGTTTCAGATATTCTCGAAGGCGCTCTATTCTACATGGATTCTATATAGACCCGAAAGGGTCCTCTTCGATGTGGGAGAGGGTATATCGACTGTTCTTGGAAACAGCGTATATGCTATAAAAGACATCTTTCTTACTCACGGGCACGTCGATCATATTTCGGGCCTTTGGGGTCTTATCAATACAAGAAACACGGCTATGGGAGACCGCAATAAGCAGTTGAGGATTAATTTCCCTTCGGGCAATCGAGCCATAGAAGCTTATTTGGATTTCATTATTGGAATGAATCCCAGGCTTAGATACAACATGATACTGAACCCGCTGAACGTTGGGGATGAAGTATATCTAAGAACGGCGGGCAGTTTCAGAAGGCACGTCACCCCCTTCAAAGTGAAGCACACGATTGGCGAAATCAGTTATGGTTATCACGTCTATGAAGAAAGAAGGAAGTTGAAAGATATCTACGGCGGTCTTCCTTCAAAAGAAATCGCCAGTGTCGTAAAAGAGAAAGGCAGAGAAGCTATTACTGATACCTATCTTCAAAAAATCGTGACTATTAGTGGCGACACATTCGCTCTCCCGCCGGAAGTCATTAGTAACTCAGAGACTCTCCTTCATGAGTGCACATTTCTCGTCGGAAAAGACAGAAGAAATCAGAACCATTCCAGTATAGACGAAGTCATCTGTACAGTGAGGCAGAGCAGCGGGATTAAGAGACTGATATTGTATCATATATCGGGGCGATACACCTCGAAGATAAAAAAATGGCATAATATTATCAAGAAGGAGTTGGAAGGTACCGGAACTGAGGTTTTTCTTGTTCACCCGGAACATGTTTTCGAATTGTAAGGCTGTTCTGTGTACTCCGGGAGGAGGTAAAGAATGGGTTACATAGGCTGGATGATTTTTGGTGTTGTCTTACTCGTGGCAGAGATACTTACTCCTACGTTCTTCTTTCTGTGGTTTTCGATCGGTTCCTTTCTCGCAGGTCTTGCGGCAATGTTTTCTTTTAGCCTTGGCTGGCAGGTACTTGTATTTGCATTAAGCAGCACTTTGCTTGTTCTTCTCACAAGACCAATTGCCAGGAAACTTTCCAAAGGCGATTCGCCAAAAAAGATGTACATAGACGGTCTCGTAGGCTCAAGAGGACGCGTAACTGTGGAGATAAATCCTCAGCTGGAAAAGGGATTGGTCAGGATAGAAGGAGAGGACTGGAGAGCGGCCTCGTTAAATGGCGAAACAATACCGGTTGACTCTTTGGTCAGGGTGACGAGACTTGAAGGCACTCTGATCTACGTCGAGAGAATAGCCGACGAAAGTAAATAACGATAGAAAGGGGGATTAACAATGGTTTTTTGGTTGATACTTGCAGCAGTAATCTTCATCATTGCAGCTTCAGGAATAAAGATCATTCGTCCTTTCGAAAAGGGACTTGTCGAGAGACTTGGAAAGTACAGAAGAGATGCTAATCCGGGTCTTCAGTTCATTATTCCCTTTATCGAAAGAATGGTAAAGGTAGATCTGAGAGAGACCGTAATAGATGTTCCTCCTCAGGAGGTTATAACCAAGGACAATGTCGTGGTAACTGTCGACGCGATTATCTACTATCAGATAACCGACGCATTTAGAGTTGTGTATAACGTCTCGAACTTCGAGATTGCCGCAATCAAACTGGCTCAGACAAACCTCAGGAACGTAATCGGAGAAATGGAACTTGACCAGACGCTTACTTCCAGAGAAAGGATCAACGTTACTCTGAGAGAGGTCCTGGACGAAGCTACGGACAAATGGGGCGTCAAGGTTACCAGGGTCGAGATCAAGAAGATCGATCCGCCTCAAGATATTATGGATGCCATGTCCAAGCAGATGAAAGCCGAAAGAACCAAGAGAGCAGTCATTCTTGAAGCAGAGGGTTACAAACAGTCAGAGATAACCAAGGCCGAAGGTGACAAGATGTCGGCGATTCTTCAGGCCGAAGGCCAGAGTGAATCGATAAAGAGAGTGGCGGAAGCCAACAAGTTCAAACTGATAGCTGAGGCCGAGGGTCAGGCAAATGCAACGATCAATGTCTTCAAGGCAATTCATGAGGGAGATCCCACAAAGGACGTAATTGCCATCAGGTATCTTGACGCCTTGAAGCAGATTGCCGACGGCAAAGCAAACAAGGTCTTCTTACCATTCGAGAGCAGTGCAATGCTTAGCTCATTAGGTTCTATGGCGGAAATCTTCAAGGATGGGAAAGATAGTTCAAGTGTTAATGAGAAGGAAAGCAAGAAGTGATCTGATTGCTGATTAGTGAGACTCTTCACGTCCTTTTCAGCGTCATAATTATTACTCTGTTGGCCACCGTCTTGTCGGTGGCCTCGGTTTTTGCATTTCAGCGTCAAATAAGGAAACCGACCTTCTTTCTGCTGTTCATGAATGTTGCCTTCGCCAGTGGTGTAATATTCTTGGCCAATATTGTCTTTGCGCGCAACGACAGACTCCTGAACGTTGCCATCTTCTTCATTGCGTATCTTTACGTGTATGGATCACTGGGAAAACATACTTCCAGATATGATGACACTTTCAGGATGCTTTTTCTCTCCATGGGATATACTCGGCAGGAATTCTTCAAGAACTATCTCCTATTGCAGGGGAAATGGAAGTTGGTCGACTGCGTCTTTACATTTTCAGCTATCGCTACCGCTATAAAACTCATGTCTGTTCATTTCAAGTACTTCTATCCAGGTGAATGGTTGAAGATTATGCTGCTTTTTATGGTCATCTGCATGGTTGTGGGAATCAGCAGATGGTTCGGAGACAATTCTGTAAACAAGTTGTCAAAGGAAGAGTAATATACAGGTGTTATGATACCCCTATAGGGTATACAATTATTGAGTCCTAAGGAGGGATAGTCATGGCGAAGCTATTGCCAGATAACATAACCAAGCAAGTGAAGGAGATTTTCAGCAACATGGAAGGTTCTGTGAAAGCCCTGCTCTTCAAGAGTGAGAAAAACTGCGATTACTGCTCGACTGCCGAGCAGATGCTACAGGAGCTCTCGGAACTCGAAGCAAAGATCAGCTATGAGGTTCATGAGTTGGATTCTGAAATGGCAGAGAAATACAGTGTTGAATTGGCTCCCAGCATAATTCTTCTCACTCCCGACGGAGACGACAAGGGCGTAAGGTTCTTGGGCATACCTGCGGGTCACGAATTTGGCTCGCTTTTGCAGAATATCGTCTCGTTTTCCAAGGGAGCCATTCCCGAGTTGTCTGAAGAGTCCATAAAAAAGATTGAAACGATTAGCTCTCCAGTAGATATAAAGGTCTTTGTAACCACCACATGCCCTTACTGCCCGAAAGCAGTTCTTACGGCGCATAATATCGCGATGGTCAATGAGAATGTGACGGCCTACATGGTCGAGGCAAACGAGTTCCAGGAACTATCAAAGAAGTACGGTGTCTCATCCGTTCCGCAGATCGTTATCAACGATAAGGTGACGTTTGTCGGAGCTTATCCCGAAGGGCAGTTTGTTGATCAAGTAATGAAGGCCGTTTAAGGAGGCGTAAAATGTCGTTCTTCGAACTCGGAAGCGCGAAGAAAGCCGATTTGAAAGAGTATTACGATGTCACGATTATTGGAGGCGGTCCGGGGGGAATTACTGCAGGAATATACGCCGTCCAGGCCGGTCTGAAACCAATAATTGTAGAGAAAGCGCTCGACGGCGGTCAAATGAACAACACACAGACTGTAGAGAACTGGACCGGGTTCACAACCATCAGCGGAATGGAACTGAGCGAAAAGATGGCCGACCATGCGAGAGCCTTCGATGTTCCCTTCGTATATGCGGAGGTTGTAGATATCGAAACCAATGGACTCGAGAAGGCAGTGGTCCTTGACAACGGAAAGAGAATAAAGTCCAGGGTAATAATAGTGGCTACAGGATCAAATCCCAGAAAGCTCGGCGTGAAAGGCGAAGAGGAGTTCAAGGGCAGAGGGATCAGCTACTGTGCGACTTGTGACGGTCACTTTTTCTCCGACAAGCACATTGCGGTCATTGGCGGCGGAAACAGCGCTCTTGACGAATCACTCTACTTGAGCAAAATGGTGAGCAAAATAACCGTGATTCAAAATCTCCCGAAGCTAACGGCCGACAGACTTCTGCAGACGAAACTGAACGATACTGGGAAGGTCGAGTACATATACAGTTCTGTTGTGGATTCGGTTGAAGGTGATTCACAAGTCAGAAAGGTAAACATCAAGGATGTCAACAGCAGTGAGACAACTTCGTTGGGGGTCGATGGAATCTTCGTGTTCATAGGTTTGATTCCAAACACCCAGTTCCTCAAGGGAAAGCTCGAAATGAATGAGTTTGGATACATAAAGGCCGATGATTTTATGGAGACAAGAACGAAAGGCGTCTATGCAATAGGAGATGTAAGAGAGAAGGAAGTTCGGCAGATCGTTACCGCGGCCGCCGATGGAGCAATAGCGATTTATCACGCGGCAAGAAACTATTTCAATGACTGAATAGACTTAGATTCCATTGTATAAAAGAAAAGAGCGCCTGGCGCTCTTTTCTTTATTTTATCTTCGCTTCGGGAACCGATACTATCTCTATTGTTCCCTTTTCCATGTCAATCTCTACCCAGCGGCCCACCGGAAGAACGACTTTAGGAAAGTCACCATGATAACTTGGTAAGCCAATCCAGACGGGTATTTCCTTATCGAGAAAATAGTCGTGAATCATTCTCTTGATATCATCCAGGTCGCCGTTCTTTATCTCCGTGAATCCCGCAAAAACGACCCCCCTAAGAGATGAGAAGTCATCGAGATGTGCAATATTCCAGATCATCCTTTCAAGAGACTCTTTTGTCTCACTCACATCTTCAAGCACGAGGATCGCGTCCTTAAGAGAACCGAGATACTCTGTTCCCTGAAGCGCCTGGAACAATGAAAGATTGGCTGGAATTAATCTGCCGATCATCTTTCCTTCGATTACCGGGATAGACTGATAGTTGAAGCGAATCGTACTTTCACCGTTGAAGATAGCGGCGATGTTCTGGACGGACCTGGTATCCGATCCAAGCTCAACGGCAACCATTGGACCGTGAAATGTCGTTTGACCGGTCTTGAAATAGATGGAGAGGAGCAAGGCCGTGATATCGCTGTAACCTACCAGAGGCTTTGGATTAGAAGCAATTACCTCCCAATCGAGCCAATCGAGGAGGTTGTACGAACCATATCCTCCTCTCGCCGCAATAATTGCATCGTACTCCGGATTCGCAAAAGCGTCGTTCAGCTCATTTGCCTTTTCTCTAGAAGAAAGAGAGACTTCGCAGCTTCTGCCTACTATGACTCTGTATCCCACATTTCTCAAGGCGCTTACGCCGGCCTCGAGCTTCGATCTTTCGGGAAAGCTTGCCGGTGCTGTAACGAAAATCGTTCTTATCTCTTTAGAAATCAATACGGACGAAGTCAAAAACATGCCAACACACAACATAAGTATCAACCATACCCTTCTCATGAGTTCCTCCAACTTGGTTTACTAAGTATAGTTTGCCATTCATGAGGGCTAAAATCAATACGCAACAGGCAATTCCCGAAAAAAACATGCCGTTAACAATTGAGATCTAAATAAGACTAGAAAAACCATTGTCGAGAAGTTCGCTGAGAACACGAGAAAGCGAGAAAAGCCAGTCTGCTGACGCAGGCCAGTCAGGCTTCGCCTGGCCAGTCTCGCCTACGGCGAGGCCAGTTCCGACTTCGTCGGGCAAACAAAGACCATTGAGAAAAAGCATTGCGGAGAGGTTCGCTGCGCTCACGAGAGAAGAGAGAGAGAGAAGAAACCAGTAAGATTGGCGATGAAACTTACCCCGTCACATGCATATCTTTGATCTCACTTTGACTAACCAAGAAAAGACCCTTCCTCTGGAATTTTTTCCTCATTGACGTCTGCTCTTCTCGGAGAACGGTGGACCGCCGACGGACAACGTTGTCTTCACAGCGATCAGCAGGTTTTCTCTAGGGTTGAGCGGATCTTTTTGTGTGAATAGACGGGGACCTCAGGCGCTCGTCCGTCCCCAATTCCGTTCCCTTATCAGTGCTCTTTCGGGCGAACAGCCGTTCGCCCCTACAAACAGCCGACAAATTCTTCTGAACTTGATTCAGCATCCTGTTCTTCAAAACCCGATTCTCATAACCCGCTTTTATCAACCCGATCTTGCTAACCCGAATTTCATAACCCGGGTCTAGTAACCCGATCCTCGTAACCCGCTCCTAGACTCTGCTCTTTCCCCGCGAAGCGGGCATTGCGTCCTGGCATGTTCTTCGCCAGTCTTGCGTCCACTGATGCTCCTCAGTGCATTGCGACCGCCGATGCTTCTCGACGCATTGCGGCTTCTCCTATGGTCCCTTTTTTCGAGTAAAAGGCAGAGATTCCAACCAAGACCTCTTTCGGGCGAACAGCCGTTCGCCCCTACAAAAGATCGCATAATCGTCTGATATTGTAATCCCGTAGCTTTTCGAATAGTGGGCTGACGAGCTCCTGACGTCTGTCTACGTCTATTCACAATAGGAACCAGTCAGGCTTTGCCTGGCCAGTCTCGCCTTCGGCGAGGCCAGTTCCGACTTCGTCGGGCCTAAGAATCTCACACAGATTAGAGGACTGTCAGATAACGAAAACAAGAAGAGACTGTCATCCCGTGATGCTTTTGCACGGGATCTCATTCTAAGAACCGCTGAACGCTCAAGAACGAAAACCCGCTGACCTGACAGGCTTCCTGCGAAACAGCATCACTTCCTCGCGCAGCGAGCCTCACTTCCCCGGATGTTACTCCGGGCATCACTTCCTGGGATGTTCTTCCCAGCATCACTTCTGCTCTTTCCAGGCCCGGTTCTAACTGAGAGATCACTAGAGAAACCGTCATCGCAAGGAAGTGCTACACAATTGCCGAGAGGTCCGTCAAAAACTCGGCTATTTCCTCCGACATTGAGTCGAAGAACTGGGCTGGACTGCAATCCGCTGAGATTTCACCGTTCTTGAAGAAGATCACACGATTGGCAATGTGCTTTGCAAATTCAACTTCGTGCGTGACGATAATCATGGTTCTACCTTCCGAAGAAAGCCGCCTGATTACCCTCATGACCTCACCGACGAGCGACGGATCGAGAGCGGAAGTAGGTTCGTCCAGGAGCACGATATCGGGATTCATGACTAGTGCTCTGGCTATGCCCACTCTCTGCTGCTGGCCTCCTGAAAGCTGAGACGGGTGATTGTTCAACTTGTCGGCGAGGCCGACTTGACTTAGCTGAACTTCGGCCGCCTTTCTGGCATCAACCCAAGTCATGTTTTTTACTTTTACGAGAGGAAGCGCAACATTGTCGATGATTTTGAGGTGACTTATCAAGTTGAATCTCTGAAATACGAATCCAACTCTTGACCTGAAGGCCCTTATTGAATGCTTCGTTCGCTGCACCTGACTACCTTTGAAAAATACCTCGCCCCTGTCGGGAGTGATTAAATTGTTGATACAGCGGAGGAGAGTTGTCTTTCCTGCCCCGGAAGCGCCGAGAACGGCAATCACGTCACCCTCCTTGACTTCAAAGGAGACATCCTTAAGAACCACCTGGCCGTCAAATGACTTGGTCAGGTTCAAGAGTTTGAGTATTACTTTTTCATCCTTCATGGAATAGCGAGCCTCCTTTCAAGTATCCTTCCCACTAGAGATACAAGGGAGGTCATTACGAGATAGCAGGCGGCCAGTACTATATAAGCTTCAAAGACCGCCAGAGTTTGAGTTCCGACCTGTCTCGCTTTCATTGTGAGATCGCCCAGTGCGATGACTGATACGAGAGAGCTGTCCTTTATCAGAGTGACCAGCTGACCTATAAGAGGCGGGATTGAGATCCTGAATGCCTGAGGAAATACGATCGAAAACATTATCTGGCTCCTATACAGGCCCATCGCTTCTCCGGCCTCCTTCTCCCCAGAAGGAACGGCGTCAATGCCGGCTCGAAAGATCTCACCAACGTAGGCTCCCTCAAACAACGAGAGGGAGATCACGCCTGCCCAGAATCTATCAACATTGACCGCCGATCCAAAGCCGTAGTAAACAAGAAGGATGACGACCAGTAATGGCATGTTCCTGAAAAACCAGACATACAGTGTACCGGCATCACGCAAAAGGTTGACCTTTGAATCTCTTGCGAGAGCTACGGCTATTCCGACAATCACTGCAAGAGCAAGAGCGATGACACTTAGCTGAAGAGTAGTCACTATGCCGTCTAGAAAAAGTTTGTAATACTTCGTCAGGGTGCTCCAGTTAAAGGGGTAAACGGCCGATACAGATGAGTAGGAGAACCAGAGTAGACCGGCGACAATAATCCCCAGAGTAATCTTCGACATCGCTCTTGACATAAAAACCGTCCTTAGAACTCGGGCTCGTATTCTACGAACCAGTAGTCTTGGAGTTCTTGGAGTGTACCCGTTGTCTTTATCCACTGAATGAAAGTGTTCATCCACTGGAGCGTCTCGAAATCACCCTTTGGGATAGCCACGCCGAAGTCCTCTCTGGTGAGGAGGTCTTCAGTCACTTCAAGCTGGTCGTATTTCTTGGCCATGAATCTCGCGTAGATCGAGTCGAAGATCATTGCGTCGGCCCGCCCCGAAGCCACCTGGAAGGCCGCCTCGTCGATTGTCTCAAACATGAAGATCTGAGCTTCTGAGAGAAGCCTGTTCGCAGCCTCCGCACCTGTCGATCCAAGTTGTACGGCGATCTTGACATCTGGATCGTTCAAATCTTCTTCAGTGGGTGGGAGTTCATACTTGTTCGTGTTGTAGAGAATTATCTGACCCACAGTTAGATACGGATCAGTAAAGTTGACTCTCAATGCCCTTTCCGGAGTAATAGTCATCGCAGACCAGATGATGTCGAACTTGTTTGAAACGAGAGCGGGAATTATTCCGTCCCAGTTTACAACAACAAATTCCAGCTTCACATCTAGTATCTCGGCCATCTTCTTCAGAATATCGACTTCCAGCCCTATGCGGTCGCCGTCGGGATTCGTTCCGTAAAGGGGCATGTAGCCTGCGTCCTGTCCGACTCGCAGTACACCTCTCTGCTTGACGTCATCGATGAGACTTCCAAATGCCAGGGTCATACAGAGTAAAACCAAAACCAGCAGTAACTTCTTCATAGTACACCTCCATTAAAATAAAAAGACCGGGCTATAAGCCCGGTCTGTTGAATTCTGAGAGAGCACGACTAAAGAGTGCCGCCTCCCGGAACCGGGCGCCGCAGTCTGTGATGATGAAGCTTGTTTGTTCTGATCGATGAACTGAAACTAATTCTCACAGGGATCACCTTCGTCGTGTTTTGATAAACGATAGTATCAGCACTGGATATCAAATGTCAAGTAACGTTTCGCGCAAAGGTGTTAAGAGAAGGTTTGGGGCCCTATAGAATTCTCATAATCTCTTTCGTGATCTGCTGAGCCTTCTCCGGATTGATCACAATATCGACGGATCTCGCATCTATCTTGTAAATCGGCGAAAGATCGTAATCTCTTATCCAGCTGGAGTAAAGTCTGTCGAGTTGTTCCCAGTAGGCAATAGGGACCGCAGTTTCCATTTGTCTTCCCCTGCGTCTTATTCTCGCCAGAATGGTGTCAACATCGGCATCTATATAGACCAGGAGATCAGGCTTCTTGAGATACTTGATCATTGAGTCGAACATTGTCACATACGCATTGAATTCCCTGTCGGACATCTTTCCGGTCTCGAAAAGGTTTCGAGCGAAAATCTCTTTGTCTTCGTATATTGAACGATCAAATACCGTATTTTCACTCTCCTCGGCACTCTTTAGGGAGCAGTATCTGTGGTATAGAAAGTAAGTCTGGAGATGATACGACCAACGCTTCTGATCGTAGTAGAAGTCTTCAAGGAAAGGATTATCGGATACCGACTCGAAGTGAATCTTATAACCCAGTCCTTCTGCTATTGCGTCTGCAATCGTAGATTTGCCGGCACCGACATTGCCGGCGAGGACTATTATCTTGCCCAATGCGCATCACTCCTGTAAATCTACTTATGGGACAATTCTAGCATTAGTTCTAAGGGAACTCTAAGGTTTCTCAAGTCAAATAGTATATTATCTATTTGAGGAAGTGAGACCGTGAAAAACCGCTACCAGAAAACACGATTGGCAGTCCAGATAGTCTTCTTTGTTCTTATACTGTATATCAGCGTTGGTCATTATCTTGCAGAAAAACATATAGCTGAACTGCCCGGGGTTGCAAGCCTTCATGCGGTCTGTCCATTCGGCGGTGTTGTGACAATATATAATCTAGTTACCGATGGCAGCTACATTCAAAAAATTCATCCTTCGAACCTCTATGTTATGGGAGGATTGTTGGCTTCGCTTATTATAGCAGGTGCCTTCTTCTGCGGCTGGATCTGTCCTCTGGGGAGCGTCCAAGAGTGGTTTGGAAAGCTGGGAAAGAGGGTACTAAGATCTCATTACAATAAGGTCCCCGTTCTTCTCGACAAGATACTGAGATCTGGTAAGTACTTGATGCTTCTATTTGTGATAATTCAGACGGCTAGAACGGCAACTCTGCTTTTCAGCAACTTTGATCCCTATTATAATCTGTTCAACATTTGGACTGACGAAATCGCTATTACTGGTTACATTGCAGTCTTCCTCACGATTGGGGCTTCCTTCTTCGTTGAGAGACCCTTTTGTCGTTATGCATGTCCATTGGGAGCGATTACCGTCTTATTCAACTCATTCAGCCTAATTAACATTCGAAGAAGAGCTTCCACCTGTATTGACTGTGAGCTGTGTGATATCGCCTGCCCAGTCGGCATAGACGTTTCGAAAGTGACCGTTGTGAGGAGTCCAGCGTGCAACAGATGTCTGAAGTGTGTTGCCGTCTGCCCAACGAACGAAAATGGAACGCTTGCAACAAGGGCATTTTTCAGTAGAAAATCCGATACCCGAAGAAAGGAGATTCCAGCAAGGATTTATATTCTCGTTGCAGCCCTCGCCTTTCTTCTGCCGATAATGATTTCTGTCTTTGTCGGCGCTTTCGAGACGGAAAAGACCAGAGTCTACGTTGTTCCGGAAGATATCAAGGGTTCAACATCTTTTGCCGAGATAATCGACAACTATTCACTTTCAAAAGAACAGCTCTTCAATAGTCTGGGAATTCCCGAATCGGCTTCAGTAGAATTGAAAATCAAAGATCTAACTGGGATTCTGGGTTTTGTTGGTGAAGAAGAGGTCATTTCTAGAGAGCACATCGCACTCTTAGTCGACAAATACAATGATCCAATCACTTCAATGGCCGACCGCGCCAAAGCAGATTTCACCGAGATTCTCTCACTCGTAGAATCGGCCGGTCTCAATGGATCGGATTCGGTCTCTGAGGTTATGAAGGAAGGACCCCGCGGGTTGTTCGCATATCTCTTCAGCGGAAGATGGCCATCTGAATCGTCCGCAGTTGATACACTTGTCATTGAAGCGCCTTTAGAAGACCACGGCAAATCGACTTCAATTGACATCAAGGGTTCAACAAGCCTTTCCGATATCAGCTCGTCTGTTGAGGATTTCGAAGCTTTTCTCGAGCATTTCGGAATACCAAAGGATGAGCCCGTGACATCGCAATTGAAAGATTTGAAAACAAAATACGGCATCGAAGTATCCGATATAAAGGAATATCTCTCTGAAGAGAGATGATCATAGAGAAGTCTATTTGTTGCGCCTTCTCCTGTTGTATAATCGGGTAGAACTCCGGTTGAGTTCATGCATTTAAGAGGAGGGATAGATGTGAAGAAATTCTTGTTGATTGCAGTTGTCCTAGGTCTGGCCGTTGCGCTTTTCTCTGAGCCGCTGATCGTCTGGCCAGATAAGTCTCATGGAAAACCACTTGTAGCCGGTCTGCACGCTCCCGTTTACGGTGAAGCAAAACTAGACGTCTTTGGAAATATTACCGGTTGGACCGGTCCGAATCTAGGGCTTGGATGGACTTGGAAGACATACTTTAGTCCGTTAGAACTTCAGAAGATCAACTTTTACTACGAAATCGGAACAAATATCGTGATACTGCCTTATATCGGGGCCGGTTTCGATTACGCTCTAGTTCTTCAGAATAACCAGACGCTTCTCGTTGGAGCGGGTGTATCGGCTTCTCCATTAACCGTTCTCGGCTTTTTCTTCAAGTCGCCTTCTGCGATTCTATCGTCCGTCTTGAGTTCTGTAAGACTGAATGTCGCGGTAGTTTTTTGATCGACGGCTATGTATAATTGACCCCGAAAGGGGTCATTGTTTTGAGTGAACTGGAGAACAGTGGGAGAGAAAGAGATCAGGCGGAGAAGAAAGTGGACAGTGAAGTCAAATCTGTCCTTACCAAATACACGTTTGTTGCAGTCTTAGTGCTTGCAGTGGTTCTGATGCTTCTCTCTTCAAGAGGCAGGGTTGAGGAGTTCGATCCGGAGAGTGTGTTTCCAACTATTGAGGAGACGTCTCTTCTCTTCATAAATGAAAGCCTTCTTCCGGAAGGCGAGGAGATTGAACTTCTGGAGATAGTCTCCATCGACTACAGTGAAATCGAGTGGGGATTATACTCGTATGAGACTATTGTGAAATACTACTTATCTGGAGCTGTCAGAAGCCTCCACACTGTCTGGGAATACAGAGTTCGAGATGACAGCGTCGATCTTTCCCAATACTCGTTAGATGGAAAAGAGTGGCTTGAACCTTAACTGTTATCAGCCACACTGTATGCCAAAAATTGCGTTTGGAGAATGAAAACACGTTGACTTGATGCGGGTAATAAGTGTAAAATCATTAGGTAGGGATAAGCTCAACATTACTTAAAAGGGGGTAATTTAATGAAAAAAGTCTTAATTCTTGTGGCAGTACTTCTGGTTGCGTCGGTTTTCGTTGCAGCTCCGAAGAACTTCATTCTCGGCCAGGGTCTCTATGGAGATGTAGTTTATGATCTAGCAGGAAACATAACCGGTTACGAAGGAATGGACTTCTACCTTTTCCAGGCCAGCACATACTATGAAAAGGCACTGACGCCAAATGAATTGAACGCATACACTTTTGACGGCAAATTCCTTTTCTTCATCCCGGTGTTCGGCAGAGGATGGGAATTCGTTCTGAGACCAGTCGATAGCATAGTTTTGACTGCGGGACTCAGTTTACTTTATAACTTCCTTCCTGGACCATATCTAAATCTGACAATACTTCTATAATTGTTTTGGTAATGAGACGAAGACGGTGTTCATACACCGTCTTTTTCTTATTCTAGAGATGAGATACCCACTGTCTCAAAGGTTGTATTTAGGACTGGTTTCCAATCGAGTCTGGTGATGATTAAGTCGCTTTCTTCAGTTAGTGCTTTTGAGTTGCCGGTTCCTTCATTAAGTCGGCGCAGCCCTGAAATAGCCAATTTGACAAGTAAGAATGTGACAGTGTTTTCGCTAACGATTATTCAAAACCGACTCGCTACCGCAAGGAGGATCGATATGAGAGAAATCAGAGAAGACGCCAGGTACATAATAGAAAAGTCTGTTGAAGCAGTTCAGCCAGAGAGCTCAGTGAAGAAGGCTCTCGAGAAGGCAGGACTTACCGGTCCGATCTTTCTACTGGCAATTGGGAAAGCGGCTTGGAGAATGGCAAGTGCAGCGAAGGAGAAGCTTGGCCAGGAAATCGAAAGCGGAATAGTCATCACCAAGTATGGCTACAGTCAAGGAGAAATAGAAGGTATAGAGGTTTTCGAGGCTGGCCATCCGATTCTCGATATAAAGACGGTTGAGGCCACCGAGCATGCACTGAAAGTCATAGAGTCCAGAAAGCCCGAAAAACTTCTCTTTCTTATTTCAGGCGGTGGATCGGCGCTTTTTGAGAAACCTGTTGAAGGGGTCACTTTCGAGGATCTCGTTCAGATTAACAATAAGCTATTCCGGTCCGGAGCAAGCATTGTTGAAGTCAATACAGTCCGGAAGCATCTCTCGTCAGTTAAGGGAGGTCGCTTTGCCAGGCTTGTCGCTCCATCGCAGATATTCACGCTGGTGCTTTCCGATGTGCTGGGAGATCGACTCGATTCAATAGCGTCCGGTCCCGCATATCCTGATAGCAGCACAAGCGAGGAGGCCCTGGCCGTTATTGAGAAGTATGGACTAAAACCAAGACCGGAGGTACTTGAAGCTCTAAAGGTTGAGACCCCTGATCGACTCCACAACGTTCAGACGGAGGTTATAGGGAGTATTACAAGGGCCTGCGAATCTGCGGTCACATTCGCAAGAGAGCTCGGATACAACACCTCTATCCTCACAACTTCCCTCGACTGCGAGGCAAGAGATGCGGGTTTATTTCTTGCCGCAATCGCGAGGGAAGAGCTTTTCGACAGGCCTTTGAAGAGACCGGCGGCGCTGATCGTTGGTGGTGAGACCGTTGTACACGTTAGAGGCGAAGGCCTCGGAGGTAGATGTCAGGAACTCGCTCTTGCCTTCTCAATCGCGGCCAACGGTATGGAGAACGTTTCACTTGCCTGTATCGGAACGGACGGCACCGATGGTCCGACCGACGCCGCAGGTGCCATAGTTGGAGGCCGCTCGATGCAGAGAATGATCGACGCAGGGATTGATCCTCATCGCTTCCTGCTGGATAACGATTCGTACCATGCTCTGGAGAAATCCGGGGACCTCGTGAAGACCGGTCCTACAGGCACAAATGTGAATGATTTGATCGTCCTCCTCTGCGAATGATTCAGCGATAGTGATCTGACTTAACTTAAGGGATTGTTCACAGCTTCAACCCCTTCTTCCCTGGGAGTTGGAATCCCTATTTAATCGTCCAACCTACCATTCCCTTTACGTAATACCTCTGCAACAGGATATAAATTAGAATTGGAACGATCATAACCATCAAAGATGCTGCGGAAAGCAATCCCCAGTCTACGTGGTAGACGCCGCGCATCAAAGGAATTCTTTGAGTCGCAAGCAATTTTCCGGGAGAATAGACAAGGATGAGTGCTAGGAAGAAATCGCTCCAAACCCAGGTAAACTGAAGAGCTGAAGCCGAAGCGATGGCTGGAAATGCATTTGGGAGCACAACGCGAAAGAAGATCCCAAAATCTCCAGCTCCATCGATTCTCGCTGCCTCTTCCATGTCGGCAGGAAGAGTTTTGAAGTAGTTCCGCATGAAGAAGGTTATCCATGGTACTCCCCATGCAGTGTGAACCAGAATCAAGCCAAAATAAGTATCCACAAGTCCCAGCCCGCTCATGATTCTAAAAATCGGTATGGCTATCATCTGTTGTGGAAGGGCCAGAGTAAGCACAACCGTTAGGATAAAAGTTTTCCTCAAAGGGAAGCCATATCTGGAGACACCATATCCCGCCAGTGTGGCAAGCAACAACGGAGCAATTGTTGCAGGAATTGCGATAATCAAGGAGTTTATCATTCCCCTATACAAAGGTGCAGTTTGGTGGTTCAGCGCCCCGAAAAAATTGGAGAGAGTTGCATTAAATGGTTCGAATTTCCACCAGCCATTTATTACTTCACTGAAGGGCCGTATAGCTGTCATTACAACACCCATCAGCGGGAGAATCCAGACAAGGGCGATAGTCCATGCGACGATTGTCTTCACCAGAGTGTTTTTCTGCAATCTCTTCATTCTGCCTCATCTCCTGCGGACTTCATCATGGGAATTGCTGCAAGCAGGGTGGAAGCAGTAATTAGCACGGCAACAACTGCCGACTTTCCAAAATCCCACTCTCGAAAACCGTATAGATACATTTGAAGTGCAAGAACGTTCGATGAACCACCAGGACCTCCCATCGTTGCTATATAGACGATATCGAAGACCTTCAATTCCCACAGAAGAGTCATGGTAAGAACAACTACGGTTATGGGTTTCAGCAAAGGAATCGTGATCTTGAACAGCATCTTTGCTTTCGAGGCACCATCTATTTGAGCGGCCTCGTAATACGTGTTCGGTATGGTCTCAAGTCCGGCAGAATAAAGAATCATTGAGAAACCTGTCCACAACCATACTGAACCGAAGATCAGTGCAAGCAGTGCAGTCTCTGGATATGCAGTCCAGGTCTTCGCCTCCAGTCCAAACGTTTGGAGAACCAGGTTAACAACTCCCACATTCTCCTCAAACATGAACCTGATCATTATTCCACCGACAATCATCGGCATTACCATTCCGAGGAATATTATGGATTTGACGATTCCACCTCCCTTAACACCTCGCAGTAGAACTGCAAGAGACAATCCGACTATTGTCGTGAGGGGAAGGTGGATTGCGATCCACATAATATTGTGAATTAGGGAACCAAAGGGGAAGCCTCTTTCGAAGCCGCGGGTATCTAGAATATCTCTGCTGGAGAAAACCTCTCTATAATTTGAAAGAGAGAGGCTTCCTTCTTCATCCGCGAAACTCAAGAATATTGTGTTTAGAGTGGGGTATAAAACAAAAACGACCAGAAGAAACAGGGCCGGCAGGATAAAGTAGGAGAAATGCTTTAACTTAGCCTTTCTTAAAGCCAACTATCTCACCCCCGAAGAAAGAAGTGGGACCCTTTTGGGTCCCACAAGAGGAGATCTGCTATTCGGGCATCTTTTGCTCAAGATCCATTAGAACGTCATCAAGTCTCTCAGGTCTCACCCACAGCAGCTTCAGCTGATCCCAGAAGGCGGTCTGCCAGAGGCCTCCAATTGAATCGTCGAGGTCGTTTACTGTCTCGACGCCCTCTGTTAGCTTCGCGATTTCCTTATCTACCGGTGGGTAGTTGGACACATCGACTTCAACCGTTGCTATATGGCCGCCCTGTGAAACCTGGATACTCTGTCCCTTTTCTCCCGAAAGGAATTTCACCAGTTCTAGAGCTTCTGTCTTGTTGGCTGCGAATTCGGGGACAAAAGCGTAGTCGATACTGAAGACCATTCCACGGCTACCCGGCAGGCTGAAAACAGCCAAATCATCTGAATCATCTACCATACCGGTAATCCACTGTCCCATGAAATAGAGTCCATATTCTCCATTCCACCACTGTTCAAGAATGGTCGTCCATTCAGTTGGTTCACTGAAATATCCTCTTTCAATTAGATAAACCAGTTTGCCTATTGCGTTACGAACAGCGTAGCTGGTCCAGGATGTGTTGCCTTCAATAAGATCCTTTTGAAGCTCGGGTCCACCAAAGGCAATCAGGAAATGTTCGGTTACGTCAGAAAGTGGCCATCCAACTCCGTTTCCACTTGCTATAACGTTTTTGATGCCTGGTGTTGCTTTGATCTTTTCGAGCAATGCCACAAATTCGTCCCAGCTGCTAGGGGCCGTTAACCCATGGGCCTCAAAGAAGGATTTTCTGTACCAGAATCCCGGTTTAACCTTTGCGGTGTATGCAATTCCGTATACCGCGCCATCTGCAGCAGTGACATTATCCAGTGCGCCTGGAATGTACGCATCTGTATCGATCACTTCGGTCAATTCCACAATGCTTTTTGTGTTGCTGGTAATGAAACTTGACCACATGAATATGACGTCTGCAGGAGATTTCTTAGCGGAAAACTGGGCGGGCAAAACATTGGCCAGATCCTCTGCTCTGTATGTCTGGTAGGTGTAGTCAATTCCTGTTTCTGCTTTGAATGCCTCAAGAACAGGAATAAAAGCATCCATTTCAACACCCGACCAAGGACCGATTACCGAAACTGTACCGGCGAAAAGCGCTGCAGAGATGAGAATTAGAACCGCTACCAAAAGCTTTTTCATCGAAAATACCCCCTTTTCAATGCATGATTTGTTTTCAGTAGACAATTCCCTCAAGACCGCAAGAGGAGCTCAAATTCTGGGCGCGCCAAAGAGTCGAATTCAGTGTGCAGATAAGCATTCTTTCAATTTGACTTTCATCAGTAGAGGTTTGTTCAACATGTATCAACATGTTAGTAAATAAGCAGGCTCGTACAAACCTCTTTGCCAGAGAAGAGCAATCGGAATCGTTGTGCATTCTTAGGACGTCTTGTCGGGAGCATCGAGCTTCTCTTTGGGCGGTTCGAAAACCGTGAACATGAATAAAATGGCTTATCGAAAACGAATGAAAGACGTTATATCGAGGAATCGCTAAGCTTTCAGTGGTGCTTCCTTTCATTATTTCACGACTCAATTCCAAGAGAAAGGGAGCGAGTCAATCCGAATACAATGCGAAGCCTTAGAGAAAGCTTCTTATGGTATCGTTAATAGTGTACCTACGGGGTCAGGCAATCATCTGCTCAATCTCTCTTCAACACTGCCGTCGGGAAGAACGAAATCAGGAGAGTTGCCGATTATCTCGTCTAGTTGAAATCTTGCGCATTCTTTCCAGTTACCTTCACAATACATTCTTATCCATTCTCCATCGATCTTGCCATGTTCGTAAGCTTTCACGACGGGGCATTCATGATAGTTGATGCAACTTTCTCCTTCCACCATATCACCACCTTGTTCTAGTCGATATTTATGTTATCACAAAGGGCGGAAATTGCAATAGCCATTATTTGTAAGCGGCAGCTTTTGTAATATTTTGTGCATCCGTTATACAATACTTAGTATGAAGGAATAATTTTCGGGGGTGATCTAATGCAAAAGAGATGGATGCTGATCCTTGTCACGTCTTTGGTCCTTGTGCTTGCCCTTTCCGGGTGCATTTTCCGGCGGTTCTCAGTCACGGTGACCTGTACTCCTCTGATCGAGAAGATTGAAGTGGGGACCAGAGAGAGAGACCTTCCTTACAGTTTCTCAGTCAGAAAGGGACAAACTGTGAATGTCAAGGCTCCGCTAGTTCCCGGCTATGATTTTGAGGGCTGGCTGGTAAACAATGAATTGAGAGAGACTGCTGAAATCGCCGTTACGATTGAAGACAATACTACAATCAAGGCAATATACAGACCCAGACTTGTTAATGAAATGACTTATGGTGGTTCGGGAGAAGAGCTTGGAAAAGGACTGGTAGTAGAAAGCTCTTCCGAGATAGTCATTGGAATTACTTCAAGCTCAACAGATAGCTCCCTAATTCTTGAAAACAAGGGGGGCAGCGATTTCTGGGCGCCTTACCTTCAGTATGCGTCTGGCAACTATACTGTTGAACCCCAGCTGTCCTTTGGAGGCAGCAAAGACGAGAATCTTCTCGATACTGTGAGCATAACGGGCGGTTACGTCTCCGTCGGCTGGACAGTTTCCGGAGATATAGTCTATTCTGGAGGCGGTTATCCGTATCACGGCGGCACGGATGGATATGTAGTCATGACCAGCAACGACGGCTCGCTCAAATGGCAGACTTATTTAGGAGGCAGTGGAGACGATAAGGTATTTTCAGTGAATACGACTGTTGGCGAGAAACTTGTCTTGACGGGAATGACGACTTCTTCGGATTCCAATTTCGTTGACAGCGGTTACCATGGATCGAAAGACGGCTGGACGGCGATAATGAGTTCCAATGGTACTCTGATTACCGGGCTTATAAGAGCTTACGGTGGGTCTGAAGACGATGAATTGCTTTACGGAATGCAGACCAAAGAGGGTGGTTATATAGTCTGTGGGTATTCGAAGTCGTCTGACGGTGACCTGAACACCCTCGGCAGGTCGACGGGAGAGGATCTGTGGATAATGAAACTCGATCCGCAACTGAACATACTCTGGCAAGATCTTCTTGGCGGTCAGAATAATGAAAGAGCGAACGTAGCAAAAGAAGTGAGTGACGGGTACATAGCGGCTGGCTTCACAGAATCCACTGGAGGCGACGTCAATGAAAACAAGGGAGGCAAAGATCTTTGGGTACTCAAATTTTCATTTGATGGTGGACTCGAATGGAGCAGAACATATGGCGGGAGCGAGGATGATGAAGGATTCGATATCATTGAGACCGCAGATGGAGGATACGCAGTCTGTGGTTACACAGAGTCTTCAGACGGAGACATCTCTCATGAGAACAGAGGTATGCGAGATCTCTGGATTGTGAAGCTGGGGCCTGACGGTTACCTTGAGTGGGAATCGACTCTTGGCGGATCGAAAAATGAGACGGCGGCAAGAGTTAGAGAAACCGAGAAGCGCGAGCTGATTGTTATAGGAACGACAGCTTCCTCAGATCGCGACATCAAACGTAAGATACAGGGGCCCTCCGACGCATGGTTGCTAAGGCTTGGAAGATAAGCGCCGAATGGGTGATTGATTGAAAGCCGAAAACATTGTTGAGAGCGAAGTAATTGCGCTTCTCAAAGAGGGTAATGATTGTCCTGTTTGCCGCTCTATGGAGAAATCCGTAGATGGATGGGTGATAGGCGCCTTCTCGAATCTTCTTCACAACGAGAACGCACGTCTCGAGATGAAAAGAGATGGGTTCTGCGCAGACCATTTGAGAAGAATAACTGAACTTGCCAGAGAGAAATCAGATGTCGGATCACTGGCCGTATCGATAGTCTTTCGAGAGCTCTTAATCGAGCAGCTTGCCTGGCTGAGAGTCAGAAAGGAACCAATCTTTCGGACGAAAGCGAAGCAGGGAGCTGGAAGCTGCGTTCTCTGTTCGATTGCCAATCAGACCGAAAGGATCTATCTATCGGCCTTCAGCAGATTTCTCCAGAGCCTTGAAGTAAGGAAGAAGTATGAAGAATCGGGGTCGATCTTCTGTATCAATCATTCAAGATATCTTCTGAAAAAGGTTGGCCAATCAACGCAAGAATGGTTAACTGTCATTCAGAAAAGGAAATATGGACAACTGACGGAGGAAATAGAGGAGTTCGTTTCAAAGCACGACTATCGTAATAAGGTTCCGATTGGCGAAGAAAGAACTGCCTGGCTGAGAGCCTCAAGAGTAATCGGTGAGAGAGAATCTGGAAATGACGTGGGATGAGATTACGTACATCATATGCAGAGACAGATCTCACAGAATGGAAGTCTCTTCCGAAGGTTCGCTCGAGCACTAGTTAGATAATTTGATTCGGGAGAGCAAGAACTCAGATAAGATTGAAGTTCCTATTCTCTTATATCGTCCTCGGACTGCGCTCAATACAAGTTTTGTAATTCTGGAGACAAGGTATAAAGAAGGCCCCTTTCGGGGCCGTCGCAGGAAAGTGCTTCCATTGGAAGCTTCCGGGGTGACTTCTATGCAACCAGGTGCATTTCTTCACTTTCTGAGAGCCTTCAAGAAAACAGTGCTTCAGTTGCTTCTGAGACTAATTCTTTTCAGGGGTTTCGTACATGACACGGCTCATATGACTAGAGCTGCGGCAAAGGTCGAAACTTCTGTTCTCGAGTTTTATCTACAAACCCAGTGTTACTCTGTACAATCTTGTGCAACTCTCTTCAAACAACTTTCTTTTTTCAGCTTTCTTTTCAATGTTTTCTTTAGTATTCAACGAATAAACCCGCCTTTTCAAACATCAACTTGTTTATATTTATAATATACTAAATAATATTCAAGATGTCAAGTCACAAATTCAATATATGTCTTTACAATTTTCAGTATTTCCAGGTATTGTATTAAAAAAAGACTGTCGGTACGCATTAAGGAGTGTGTTAACTCATCTCTTTCCAGTAAGGTTCTTCTCTCTTGAGTTTTTCAACCTTTCCGCTCTTCACGATACGCTGGAAAATGGCACCGCGTAACATTTGTTACTGAAGGAATTCTGACGAAGAGATACGATTCATTTAGAAGATATGGAGGTGAAGAAATGAGTGAGCTATTCAATAAAGAAGAGTTCTTGAAACGGTTAATAAAGAGGCTTCACGAAGAACCCGATAGCATCGAGAGCATAAGGGAAGATTTCATGAAGGTGGTAAGAGAGCTTACACCGGTAGAGATCGCTCAGGTTGAGCAGAAGCTTGTGGAAGAAGGCATGCCGGCAGAGAGCATACAGCTCATGTGTAATATCCATCTAGACGTATTCAAGGAAGCGTTGGACGAGGACGATATTAACGTTGAACCCTGGCATCCCTTACATATACTGATTGAAGAGCATCGAGACATGCTGAACAAATCCAAGAAATTGAGGGATCTGGCCGGAAGGATCGGCAGCAATAGCGACATTGAAGAAGCCGCTGAACGGCTTTCCTCTCTCCTGGATTACCTGGATCTTGTAGATCTGTATTTCTCGAAAGAGGAAAACGTGCTCTTTCCTTACCTCGAGAGACATGGTCTGGTTCAGCCTCCTGCGATAATGTGGAAGGAACACGACGACGTAAGAGAGTTGAGAAAGGCTCTTAAGAAGGAGTCTACGAGTGTTGGAGGCGATTTCAAGAGAATAAACGAGCTTGCAATAGCGATAGGCGAGATCTTCTCAAATCACATCTACAAGGAGCACAAGATCCTGTTCCCTTCATCACTTAAACTGCTTTCACATGAGGAGTGGGAGGAAATAAGAACGCAGTTCGACGAAATCGGATATTTCGCGTTTGAACCGATGCCCTTCTCTTCTTCGGCAAGTGAACCTGAAGCCGAGACTTCAAGAGACGTTTTGAATCTCGGAAGCGGTTTCCTCAAACTAGAACAGCTTAAGCTACTTATGAACAACCTGCCTTTCGACATCACCTTCGTTGATGAAAACGACGTCGTCCGTTATTTCAGCGAGGGAAAGGAAAGAGCCTTCGTCAGAACGAGAGCCATAATCGGCAGGAAAGTGCAGAACTGTCATCCTCAGAAGAGCGCTCACGTAGTTGAAAAGATTCTCTCCGACTTCAAGGAAGCAAAGAGAGACGTTGCAGAATTCTGGCTCAGTTTGGGGCCGAAGATGGTTCACATAAGGTATTTCGCTCTCAGAGATGAAGAAGGAAAGTACGCCGGTACGCTAGAGGTCACTCAAGAGATTTCGAAGATCAGGGCTCTGGAGGGAGAAAAGAGGATTTACGACCCTCTGGACTAGCGAGAGACCTGTCAAATTCAAAACCAGGAGCAGATATTGTAGAATAGAGTGTACTCACTTTAGTCTTCAAATAACCTTTCGGAGGTATCGCGATGATTCGCAGAGACATGGGAAAGACCAAAGAGAAAGTATCTGCACTGGGTTTTGGTTGCATGAGGCTGCCCACACTCGACGATCAGTCAATAGATGTTGACGAAGCTAAGAAGATGCTGAGATTTGCAGTGGATAATGGCGTCGATTACGTAGACACTGCTTGGGGATACCATAATGGCCAGAGCGAACCATTCGTTGGTCTTGCTCTTCAGGAAGGCTATAGAGATAAAGTAAAACTTGCTACTAAGCTTCCTAGCTGGCTAATCAAGAGTCGCGAAGATATGGATTATTATCTGAATGAGCAGCTGAAGAGATTGAGAACCGACGTGATCGACTTCTATCTGATCCATTCTCTGAACCGAAGATTCTGGAAGAATCTAAAGGAACACGATATCTTCGACTTCATGGATTCTGCTCTCTCAAGTGGCCGGATCCGACACATCGGTTTCTCCTTTCACGATACTCTTGATGTCTTCAAAGAGATAATTGATTCTTACGATTGGGAGTTCTGCCAGATACAATATAATTTCCTCGATACAGAGAATCAAGCCGGCGTTGAGGGTTTGGGATACGCGTCAGATAGGGGAATCGGGATAGCGGTTATGGAACCCCTACGGGGAGGAAAACTGGCCAACAATGTTCGAAAGGATATTCGCCAAATCTGGCAGTCCGCCGAAATTCAGAGAACCCCTGCAGCCTGGGCGCTTAGATGGGTATGGAATGATCCAAGAGTGGGTGTTGTTCTGAGTGGGATGTCGACTATGGATCAGGTGAGAGAAAACATTGAAACGGCCAGAGAAGCTGCTCCAGATTCCTTGACTCCTTCTGAACTGGCAACGGTTGAAAGGGTTAAAGCGGAGTACATAAGGAGAATAAAGGTAAACTGCACGGGCTGCAGTTATTGCATGCCATGCCCGAGTGGCGTAGCGATTCCCACCTCCTTCGACTTTTTTAACGACGCCTTCATGTTTGACAACATCGAGGATCAGAAGAAGGTCTACTTGAGATTTGTCAAGGAGGAGAACAGAGCGTCCCGCTGTGTTGAGTGCGGGCGGTGCGAAGAGCTCTGTCCACAGAATATAGAGATAATCAAGAATCTCAAAGAAGTCTCCGCCCTCTTCGAATAAGAGAGTCTTGACGGAGAGAATGTCTTTCGCGGCTGCGCTGCCTTTTTCTCTGATAGTGCTATATAATTGTGCCGTAATTGGGAACGTCACTAACCTCTAAGGGGGTAATATAGATGACCGGAATAGTTCTTGCCGCTGGTCAGGGCACTAGGATGAAATCGAAGTATCCTAAAGTCATACATAGAATTCTCGACGTGCCTATGGTCAATTGGGTTGTATCGGCTCTTAGAAAGGCCGGTGCCGACAGAATAGTCGTTGTAACCGGATACGAAGCCTCGATGGTCGAAGATATTCTCGATGACGACATCATCTCAGTGAGGCAGAATCCCCAGCTTGGAACGGGCCACGCGGTTATGACCGCCGTCGATTATCTGGACGACGAAGAGATAGTCGTTATTGCTGGAGACGAACCTTTGGTACGGCCCTCGACACTTAAAGAACTTGTCTTTGCTAGGGGTGAAAAAGATCTTGATGTCGTCTTCTTGACTATGAAACCATCCGATCCGACAGGATACGGAAGGGTCGTCAAAGATGGAAACAGGGTGAAGATTGTAGAACACAGAGATGCAGATCCAGAGACGAGAAAGATCAACGAAGTCAACTCCGCAATTTACGCTTTCAGAGGAAGCTTCCTAAGGTCGGCAATCAGCAGACTGTCGAACAACAATGATCAGAAGGAGTACTACCTGACAGACACCGTAGCTATGGCAGAGAAAGCCGATACGATCATTGTCGAAGATGCAAGGGAAGTCCTTGGCGTGAATGACAGGATTCAACTGGCCGAAATAAATTCGATAGCTCAGAGAAGGATAAATGAGGAGCTCATGAAGAACGGTGTAACTCTGGTTAATCCTACCACCTGTTACATTGGACCTGAAGTTCAGATCGGTATTGACACCGTAATTGAACCTATGGTTTTCATTACAGGAAGGACCACCATTGGCGAAGGTTGTCTGATTGGTCCGATGACGAGAATCGAGAACTCGAAAATAGAAGACAATGTGGAAATCGTAAGATCCGAGGTTTCCTCGGCGGATGTACGTTCAGGAGCAAGAGTCGGCCCGCTTTCCAGACTCAGACCCGGTGCGGTAGTTATGAACGATGCTCACGTCGGCAACTTTGTGGAATTGAAGAAGACCGTCCTTGGAAGAAGATCAAAGGCGCAGCATTTGACCTATCTGGGTGACACGAATGTTGGGGAAGATGTGAACATTGGAGCGGGTACAATAACCTGCAATTACGACGGAAAGAACAAACACAAGACCGAGATCAGTGATAGAGCGTTTATCGGCAGTAACACAGCTTTAGTTGCCCCGGTGAAGATCGGTGAGAACTCTGTGATAGCAGCCGGTTCTGCGATTACCGAAGATGTCCCGCCCAACTCACTTGCGTTTGGTAGAGCGAGGCAAGTCGTAAAAGAAGGAAGATTCTCAAATAATAATGGGCAGGAGGAGAAAAGCTGATGCCTTACCAGACAAACGAGATGAAAGTATTCGCTGGTTCTGCGAGCCTACCTTTGGCAGAGAAGATCTCGCAACATCTTGGAATTAGGCTTGGAGATTGCAGAACAAAGAGGTTTTCCGACGGCGAGATAAATTTGAAGATTGACGAGACGGTCAGGGGCCACGATATCTTTATAATTCAGTCCACATGTAGCCCGGCCAACGAGAACCTCATGGAGCTACTCATAATGATCGATGCCTTTAGAAGAGCTTCAGCCCATTCAATTGCCGCCGTAATCCCATACTATGGTTACGCACGTCAGGATCGAAAGGCAAGAGGCCGCGATCCAATTACTGCAAAACTGGTGGCGAATCTTCTCACGACTTCAGGAGCGAGCAGACTAATCACCATAGATTTGCATGCCGAGCAAATACAGGGGTTCTTCGATATCCCCGTCGATAATCTGTGGTCTTTCCCCGCCTTTTTCAGGTTCTTCAACCAGGGACGGTTCGACAGAGAAAAAATGGCGGTCATTTCTCCTGACATCGGAGGAGTGAAGCGGGCGAGCAAGTTTGCGGCGAAACTCGGTGTTCCTCTTGCTATTCTAGACAAGAGAAGACCAAAGGACAACGTTGCCGAAATGGTACACATAATAGGCGATGTCGAGGGAAAGACAGCAATAATCTTTGATGATATAATTGACACCGGCCGTTCACTGGTTGAGGCAGCAAAGATGCTAAAATCCAACGGTGCGAAGAAGATCTATGCCTGTGCCACCCATGGCGTCCTCTCCGGCGAGGCGACAAAGATAATTGCGGAGTCGGAGATTGAGAAGGTCTTCATTACTGACACGATATATCATGAAGATCTTCCTGACAACATAATGGTGTTGTCTATTGCTCCGTTATTGGCGGAAGCATTAACCCGTGTCAGGAAAAATCTTTCGGTGAGTATTTTGTTCAGATAGAGGAGGGAAACAAATGCACGAAATAAATCTCGTTGCTGAACCGCGCAACGGTGAAACGAAAGCGAAAATCCTGGTAAATCAAGGCAGGATCCCTGCAGTGGTTTACGGACCAGAAATGGAAACGATTTCCATAAGTCTGGATAAGGTCGAGGTCTTGAGAATTATGAACAGGGTTGCAGAGACGACTTCAATAGTTCTCTCTCTTGATGGCAAGGAGTACCGCGCCTTTCTCAAGGGAGTTCAGAGAGACAAGGTTACCGACTCGGTTATGCATCTCGACTTTTTCATTCCTTCCAGTGGTCACAAAATGGAGCTTCATATTCCAATCAAGTTGAAGGGCACGCCAATCGGAGTTGAAAAGGGAGGAATCGTCGATCATATTATCAATGAACTTCCTGTCTCCGTTCTTCCAAAGGATATTGTGGAAGAGATAGTTGTGGATGTAAGTTCCTTTGATGTTGGTCACGTTCTCAGGGTTGGAGATCTGGAGATTCCCGAAGGTATAAAACCATTGCTTGACGATGAAGATGCGATCATGCTCATTGCTCTTCCAAGAGCAGCTAAGGAAGTTGAAGAGGAAGAGGTTGAAGAGCTTGAAGAAGATGTCGAGCCTGAAGTAATAAACAAGGGAAAGAAAGAAGAGGAAGAAGAGGAATAGAGAGTGTTCCTTTTTGTTGGACTGGGAAATCCTGGCCCACGTTATGCGCTTACGAGACATAACGTGGGTTTTCTCTTCGTAGACGAGATGATCAAGCTAGGCCTCAGAAAAACCATTCAGAAGAGGATCTACGAAGCCTATCTTCTTGAGGGTGAAGAGAAACTCTATGTGGCGAAGCCTCTCACTTTCATGAACCTCAGCGGCGTTGCCGTAAGGATGATGCTGAAGGATCTCAACTTTTCCGATGGCGACACTCTCGTACTCGTTTATGACGACGTATGGATACCCCTTGGAAGAATACGAATCAGAGAAAGTGGTTCAGACGGTGGACACAATGGGTTGAAGTCGGTGATTTCGGAGATCGGCACAAAAGACTTTCCCCGAATAAGAATTGGAGTGGGACCACTGCCTGAATACGGAGATATGGTAGACTACGTACTCGGCAAATTCAGCAACGATGAATACGAAAGGGTAAGCAGGGCAATTGATCTCTCGGTAACCGCCGCAAAGGAGCTGGTTATCGGTGATATCAGAAAAGTAATGTCGATCTACAACGGTATCGAAACGATTGATTCCTGATTTAGAGACTTCTATATGTTTTGTCTCTTCTTTTTTAGGCTGTGCATCTCATCTCTCAGGATAGCCGCGTCTTCAAACCTGAGCTCCCCTGCGGCTCTTATCATCTCTTCGTTGAGAAGTGCAACGTAATCGTCGTAATCGAGAGACTCCTTAAGTGCAAGGACACCCTCCAGGTAAGTTGCTCTAGCCTTATCTTCCCGCTCTTTATTGAGATCTTCTCCGGCAAACTCTTCGAAGATATTTCTGTATAGCGGCTTCACTATTGTTTCGGGAGTGATATTATGCTCTTTGTTGTAGATTAGTTGCTTTAGTCTTCTTCTGTTGGTCTCATCTATTGCCCTCTTCATAGAGCCGGTTACAGTATCGCCGTACAGAATTACCTGACCGTTGATGTTTCTGGCCGCCCTTCCAATTGTTTGAACCAGAGTAGTCTCCGAGCGTAGAAAACCCTCTTTGTCGGCATCCATTATCGCAACCAGAGAGACTTCGGGAAGATCCAGCCCTTCTCTCAAAAGGTTCACCCCTACCACAACCTCCACAGTTCCGTCTCTAAGTTTCCTCAATACCTCGACTCTCTCGATTGCATCGAGCTCGGAATGAAGATACTCCGCCTTAATCCCGATTTCGTTCAAATAGTCCGAAAGCATTTCTGCCGCCTTTTTCGTCAAGACAGTGACCAATGCTCGTTCATTTCTCTTCTTGACTGTTCTCATCCTTTCTATGAAGTCGTCGACCTGACTCTCGGTTGGATGAACTATAACTTCGGGGTCAATGAGACCCGTCGGCCTTATAACCTGGTCGATTACTCTCGAAGAATGTTCGACCTCAAAGTTTCCAGGAGTTGCAGAGACGAATATTATCTGACCTACGGTGCTGAGAAACTCTTCAAATCTTAAAGGACGATTGTCAAAGGCAGCGGGCAGCCTGAAGCCGTAGTCAACGAGGTTCTTCTTTCTCGAGTAGTCTCCCCTGTACATGGCCCCCAGTTGAGGGACTCCGATATGAGACTCGTCAATGAATGTAATGAACTTTTCTCTATCAAAGTAATCGAGCAGGGTGTACGGTCTCTCTCCTGGCATTCGACCATCGAAAAACCTCGAGTAGTTCTCGATTCCCGAGCAGTAACCAACGCTCGAAAGCATCTCCATATCGTATGTCGTACGCTGCTTCAATCTCTGAGCTTCGAGATATTTCCCCTCTCTTTCAAGCTGCTTGATCCTCTCTTCAAGTTCGCTCTCTATATTCCTCATAGCTCCGGAAATCTTTTCCTGAGTTGTAACGAATTCCTTTGCAGGATATATAGTCACCATATCGAGCTCTTCTATCGTCTTTCTGTTGATTGGATCGAAGGTGACAATCCTTTCTATCTCATCATCAAAGAAGTAGAGCCTTATTCCAAAATCCTCGTATGGGGGGAAGATTTCAAAGATCTCTCCTTTAACGTGAAATACTCCTCCCACGTAGATGTCTTCGGAACGATTGTATTGAATGTTTGCCAGCCGAAGGGCGAGCTCCTTTCGGTTAAATGTATTTCCGCGTTCGATATGGATATTCATCGTTGCAAAGTCTCTCGGATCACCGCTCGCATAGATTGCGGAGACGCTTGCAAGGACGACGGTGTCGTTTCTGGTCAGAACGGACTTCAGAGTAGAGATTCTCATCCTTTCCAGTGTTTCGTTTATCTCGGCTTCCTTTTCAATAAAGAGGTCCTTGGATGGTATGTACGATTCGGGCATGTAATAGTCGTAATAGCTTATGAAAAGTTCTACTTTGTTTTTCGGAAAGAAAGTCTTGAACTCTCTGTACAGTTGAGCAACGAGGGTCTTGTTTGGAGAAATGACTATGGCCGGTCGTTGAAGGGAGCTTATTAGGTTTGCCATCGTGAAAGTCTTTCCCGAGCCGGTAACTCCCAGGAGAGTCTGAAATCTGTCGCCGCTTTGGAGTCCTTCGATCAGTTTTTCGATAGCCTGCGGTTGGTCGCCCTGAGGTTTGTACGAAGAATCAAGTTCGAAGAGCACCAGATCAACTCCTTTCAATCGTAATGGTGAACAATTTTACACCATGCAGTCAGTTGTTTTCAATCGAGAAGACAATCGATTTCTTCAGCTCAGAAGAAATTACCGGTGGCCCTCAGGCGCTTCAGAATAAAGCGTCTTTCAATGGGTGAAGGGACTTCTGGACATTTTATGAGATACTTCGCTCGAAGAGACTTACCGTTATTTCTCTTCGAATCGCTCTGCCATAAAGACTCTCTGCCGCCAAAGCAGGTTCTCTTACGCAGTGCCATAAGGTTCCTCAAGTGTTTCGCTGCACGTCCTACTTTCTTATTTCTTTGAGGGCCCTCTTGAGCAACTCCTGGGTATCAATCTCTTTGTTCTCTTTCAAGATCTTGACAACGACCTTCCTGGCCTGGTTTTCATCGAAACCGAGGGATGTCAGTGCGACCATCGCCTCTTCACCCTGGGAACGCTGTACGGCTGGCACTTCATCTCCACTTTCTATTTCCGATGTTTCTATTAAAGAGGCTATCTCAACTATCATTCTCTCGGCGGTCTTCTTCCCAATTCCCGGAAGTGAAGATAGCTCGGCTACGTTTTTCGAGGAAATTATGTGTTTTATTCTCGAAGGAGAAGCGGAAGACAAGATCTTCATGGCGGATTTCGGACCTATTTTGCTGGCCTTCAGCAAGATGTTGAACAGCTCTTTCTCTTCATTGTCGATGAAACCATATAGTTCTGGCGGTCTGTCCTGTGAGTAGGCCATGAATGTTAGAAAGTAGAACTCCTTCTCTCCTGTAAGCTTCCCGATAGTATTCGGAGTGCAGTTAAGTCTGAAAAACAGACCCCCCACCTGCACTACGACTTCAGATTCCCTTATCTCCTTTACCCGTCCCTCAATGCCTTCCAGCACTTTCCTTCACTCCAGTCAGGCTGTTTCTTATCTCGCTAACGAGATAGAGAGAACCACAAACGAGAATCTTTTCCGAAGTACTTAGAGCCGTCTCAAAAGCTGCCTCGTGAGACTCGACGAGATCCACGAATGAACAATACTTTCTCCACGTATCGGCTACTCTTTCGGGATGAACGCTTCTGTGATTTGGCACTCTGCATACGACAACTCTGTCTGTGATCTTCGAAAGCGTTCTGATGTTGCTCTCATAATCCTTATCGTCCAGGCTTCCAAAAAGAAGCGTAACCTTTTCTTTGGGAAAATACCTCTCCACAGTCTTTCTGAGAACTTTAGCGGCCTCGGGATTATGGGCGCCGTCAAGCACAACAGTTTTCGAGTTTATACTGAAGACCTCGAATCTCCCGGGCCAGCGGACATTTACCAAAGCTTCTCTCAAGCACCTCTCATCCACTTCATTGCCCATTTTTTCCAGTCCAATTTCCGTGGTCTTTATTGCAATGGCCGCGTTTGCAATCTGGTGCTCTCCATTGAGTCTGATCCGAAGATTTCGAATCGTCTTGTCTCCACGATAGTCGAAAGTGTTGTTATTTATAGCGTACTCTCTTCCGTACGCGTCGAAATCCCTCTGGTAGAAGAAGGTTGGAGCATCAAGTCTTCCGGCCGTTTCGGAAACAATTCTCCTGATTGCCGGTCTCGTGATTCCAGATACTACCGGGCTATTGACCTTGATGATTCCCGATTTCTCTCTTGCTATTTTTTCTTCGGAATCGCCGAGAATTGCAGTGTGATCCAATCCAACGCTGGTAATAACCGAAACAAGGGAGGAAGCAATAACATTGCTTGCATCGAATCTACCTCCAAGCCCGACCTCGAGGACTACGGCGTCGCACTTCTGTTCTTTAAAATGCAAGAAGCTCATTGCAGTCACTACTTCAAAGAAACTGGGGGCATACTCCTCTCCCTTTCTGTCCATCTTCGCGAGAAAGGGCTGGAGTTTTCTAAGAGTTTTACAGACATCTTCTTCGGAAATATCGCGTCCGTCGACCTGGATCCTTTCTCTGAAAGTCGTTATGTGAGGCGAGATATTCAGCCCGGTCTTAAAACCATGAGACGTTAGGATCGATCTCGTAATTTCGGCAACGCTTCCCTTTCCGTTTGTGCCAGTTATATGCACTATAGGATATGATTCTTGGGGATTCCCGAGAAGTTCCAGAAGCTCTCTGATTCTGTATAGACCATACTTGATCTTTCCATAAGGTCTCGAATTGTATAGATAATGGATAGCTTCTGAGTATGTTTTCATCTTAGGTCTTCGATAATCTTCTCGATCCTGAGAATGTTGTCTTGACTTATCGAAAGTCTTTCTCTGTTCTCATTGACAACTTCTTCAGGAGCATTGTCGACAAAGCTCTTGTTTTCAAGCTTCGATTTGGTTCGGGTAAGATCGTTTCTCTCCTTCTCGAGTTTTCCCTGTAATCTCTGGATTTCAGCCTCGGTGTCAATCTCACCCAATACTACATAAAGCGTATTTTCATTATCTGCCCAGGCTGAAACGCTTCCCGAGGTCTTTTCATCTCTCCGGCCAATCTCATTTGAATTCGATAGATGAGATACAAGCTTCAGGACTTCTGAATCAATCTCTCTTCCGAGACAGTAGACATCGGTCTTCGAGGAGGGAGGAATATTCATCTCCGCCTTAACGTTTCTGATTCCTCTCACTATTTCCATGATCCTCGAAAACTCGTTTTCTGAAGCATCGTCGAAATCCGACTCATCGAACTCCGGCCATTCAGAAGAGATCAGCAAGCCTTCGGAACCAGGGAGTCTCTGCCAGATTTCTTCGGTTATGTACGGCATGAAGGGATGAAGCATTCTCAAAGAGGCGTCTAGGATCTTAATGAGAACATTCTGCGCTACAGCTCGATCTTCGGCTCCTCTGTTCAGTCTCGGTTTTATACTTTCAATGTACCAATCACAGAATTCATTCCAGAAGAAAGAATAGATCGTCTTGGAGGCTGTCGGGAAATCATAGACGTCGATTGAGCTTTCGACTGCCGTCACAGATTTCGCCAATCGGGACATTATCCAGCGGTCCTCCACAGCTAGCTTCGTTTCATCGATCTCCATCTTTTCGAAACCCTCCATGTTAAGGAAGACAAACCTCGAGGCGTTCCAGATCTTGTTGGCGAACTTCTTGTAAGTATCAAAGAATCTTACATCGAGTTTGATATCGTGATTCTGGGCCGCAAGAATGGCAAGTGTGAAACGCATGGCATCCGTACCGTGTTCCTCTATTACATCAAGTGGGTCGATGCCGTTTCCCAGTGACTTTGACATCTTTCTTCCGTTTTTGTCTCTGATTAAACGAGTGATATAGACATGATCAAAAGGCTTATCTCCCATGAAGTGGTACCCGGCCATTATCATCCTTGCCACCCAGAAGAAGATGATATCGAAGGCCGTTACCAGAACACTCGTTGGATAAAAAGCTTTCAGATCGGATGTCTTTTCTGGCCAGCCCAGAGTGGTAAATGGCCACAGCTGTGAAGAGAACCAGGTATCCAGAACATCTTCATCCTGTCTCAGCTTTCTGGAGCCGCACCTGGGACAGAATTCGGGATCATGTTCTTCAACTATTATCTCGTTGCAATCATCACAATACCATACGGGAACCCTGTGGCCCCACCACAACTGGCGCGAGATACACCAGTCGCGAATTTCGTGCATCCAGTTCAAATATACCTTCTTCCAAGTTTCGGGAAAGAAGACTACGTCTCCTTGCTCGACAGCCTCTATAGCCCTTTTTGCAAGCGGCCCAACTTTGACATACCATTGATCGGAAAGCGAGGGTTCAACTATGGTCTCGCAGCGATAGCATCTTCCGACGGCATGCACCATGGGTTCGACTTTTATCAGGAAGCCCTGTTCCTCGAGATCTTTGACGACCTGTTTCCTCGCTTCGTATCTGTCGAGGCCTCTATACTTCCCGCCATTCTCGTTAATCCTTGCATCTTTATCGATTACCTCGATCACTTCCAGACCATGTCGCAGGCCTATCTGAAAATCATTGGGATCGTGAGCCGGTGTTACCTTTAGGGCTCCGGTTCCAAAGGATGGATCTACATACCTGTCCTGAATTATCGGAATCTCTCTGTTCATTAGCGGCAGAATAACCGTCTTGCCTGCAATACCCTCATATCGTTCGTCGGAAGGGTAGACCGCGACTGCCGTATCCGCAAGCATTGTCTCGGGCCGAGTAGTTGCGATTACAACGTATTCTTCGCTACCCTTTATAGGGTACTTTATATGATAGAAGGCTCCCTTTTCATCTTCATGCTCGACTTCTTCGTCGGACAGAACTGTTGCACATCTCGGACACCAGTTCACTATGTATTTTCCACGGTAAATAAGCCCTTGCTTGTAGAGATCGACAAAGGACTTTCTTACGGCTTCGCTCAGCCCGTCATCCATAGTGAATCTCTCCCTGGACCAGTCAACCGAGCAGCCCATTGCTTCTATCTGCTCGCGGATTCGCTGTCTGTATTCAGCAGTCCAGTTCCAGGTAGCCTCGAGGAACTTCTCTCTACCCAGTTCTTCGCGATTCGTTCCCTTTTTGGCGAGGTCCTTCTCGACAGCGTTCTGAGTCGCGATACCTGCGTGATCCTCACCGGGAACCCACAGCGCCTTGAATCCTTTCATTCTCTTGAAGCGGATTATAATGTCCTGAATAACGAGATTCAGGGCGTGTCCCATGTGAAGGGGGGCTGTGATATTTGGAGGTGGAATCATTATCGTAAATGGTTCACCCGTTCCTCTTGGTTCGAAATAGCCGCCTTCCTTCCAACGAGAGTACCACTTCTCCTCAAGGTCAGAAGGATTGTATCTGGTGCTCAGCTCCTCCATTCGAACTACCTCCTTATGGGGCTTCTGCATTTAAATCGAATTATATCACGAAGTAAAACCGCATAATGAGAGATGCCGTTAATATGTAGATTAGCTCTCCGTATAGTAAAATCATCGAGGTGATGTATATGGAAAACGAGAGAGTCTCGGTCTACAGAAGAATCTACGACATGGTAAGAAGGATTCCATCGGGAAGAGTTGCGACCTACGGCCAGATTGCCGCGCTGGTGGGTGGATGCTCTGCAAGGATGGTTGGATACGCCATGGCGGGAGTATCAGATGAGACTATTCCATGGCAGAGAGTGATAAATGCACGAGGAAGAATAAGCATAAGGGATCCGAACGGCTACTCCCTTCAGAAGGCAATCCTCGAAAGAGAGGGGATCGACTTCGATGAAAGCGATTCAGTGGACCTTTCCGTCTTTGGCTGGGAGGGACCGATTTAGGAAGTCTTCTCGACGACGTGAATAGTCAGTGTATGGGTCTTTTCGACGGTTAGATTTTCAAACTCCCCGAAGAATCTGAACGTGACTGGATAGTCTCCTTTCATTTCAGGCGTCCAGCAGAAGACGCAGTGATCATCTTTCTTTGTCAGAGTACCGGATGTCGTCTCTAGTTCGACTCCATTTGTAGACTTCCAAATCCATGCATGATCCGACAACGACCATTTATCGTACCCGATGTAGTTCCACTCTGCAAGAAGCGAGTTTACCCTGAACTCAATCGTCTCTCCAATTCCGGCAGTAATCTCGGGAACCGGAATCGTCCTTGAGAATTGCTCGAAGGAATTCAGGTAGAACATGTCCTCCCAGAATGGGACAATGTTTTTACCTGCGCTTTCGTAGGCTTTTTCGACGATCCCCACGCAGGAGTAAAGATCTCTTTCGGTGAAGGGAAGATCCCAGTAACCGGACCAGGCAAATCCGACCGACCAGAGCGCACCCTTTCCTGCCACTTCAAAGATGAATCTCGAGATTCTTCGCCGTTCTTGGGGAGTGATTTCTCCTGCATACCTTCGTGACCCTGAGAAGCTCGTTGACCAGTATTTAAGCCATCGGGATTCGTAAGTATCGTACTTGAAGAGACTTACATAGGTATCATTCTGAAGAGTATTCGGGAAGACGAATACCCCCTCTTCGATTAAATTGTATCCATGAGTCAAAAAGGGATACGACTCTCCGAAAGTAACGCCGTCGTTGAACCCGAGATTCCCGTCCGTCATGGCCGTCTCTTGATCAACCCCCAGATATAATGCGGAGTGGGAGGGTATCCAGTTCGGGCCGATGTGATACAGTAGGTCGCCTTCAAGAAGAAACTTTCCTGGAAGATGTTCAGCAGAGTAAAGAGCGTCTGCTCTTGAAATCAACAGGCAGTAGGGAAGCCTGGTAAACCTGACGAGCGTGGAAAGGGAATCTCTGCTGCACTGAGACTGAAACTCCGTTTCCACAGGTAGAAAGGAAGTGGTGCTGAGAATCGGCTGAACCATCAAGAGCTGACCTTCACCTACTCCAAGCTCCGAGTGGGAGAGCTCGAAAAGCGGCCCGGGAACTTCCGGATCACTTTCATGAAAAAAGATCAGTGTCGTCCTTTCAGAAATTGACTGCAATTCGTAAGAGACGACTTTTTCTTTCTGGACATTGTTGAAATATGCTGTTATGCCTTTGGCCAACTGAAAAGAGTTGTCTCCTGGAAGCAGAGAGAGAGCTTCTCGTAGCGGTACAGCATGAAAAGGTCCGGTGCATCCTGCAAAGAGCAGAATACACAAAGTGACAGAGAAGAAAATCGATCTCCGCATTGACATCACCATTATTTAGTTTACCATTGTAGGGGCTAAAGAGAGATCGGACGTGTGGTAAATTATACTGTGAGGAACAGGAGGCGTGATGAAAAGGATTCCTAGGTCAACTTCGGTCGCGGCAGGCACTATAGCGATTCTTACCTTTTCGATTTTGTCGAAGGGTATGGGTTTTTTCAGAGAGATGCTCGTCGCCGGATTGTTTGGAACGTCTGCAAATCTAGATGCAGTATTCGTCGCTATGACTCCGGCTACAACGCTTTCCGGGATAATTGCAGGAGCACTTGCGGCCATTTTCGTCCCGGTATATCATTCAATCAGAAAGGAAGACCCGGAAAGATCAAGAAGATATGCGGGAGCTGTTCTCATTTCTGGTTCACTCGTATTTCTGACGATGGGAGTTGTCTTTCTTCTTATTCCTGAACTGGTTATAAAGCTTTTCGCTCCCGGCTTTTCCGACGAAGTGGTGGCCTATGCAGCCAGAAAGCTGAGATATCTGTCTATCTACCCATTGATTGGCGGAATTGAGAGCATACTGGGCGCGATTCTGAAATCGAACAGAAGGTTCATCCAATACGGTATTTCACAGCTATTTTTCAACGTAATTGCGATTCCGGTCATATTTTTCACCGCCCCGTTTCTTTCCGAAGCATCATACATACTGGCCTGGATACTCGGAAACGCGATTACTGTGTTGGCTTACCTGCTTCAATCAAGAGAGCTATTCACTCTCAGGATTGGTAGAGGAACATCGATTGTGGAAACACTGTATCTTAGCCTTCCGCTAATTTTTTCCGGAAGTCTGGGTGTGATAAACAACATGGTGGACAAGGCTTTCGTTTCGCTCCTTCCGCCTGGCCGGGTTGCTTCTTTACAGTATGCGCACACGCTTCTCGGATTGATCACTTTCACGATATCTGCCTTTCAAATGACTGCATACACCGAACTATCAGAGCTCATAGTCGCAGACGACAAAGACAGAGTGAAAGAGCGACTGAGGAAAACCGTTACAACTTCTCTGAATATATCTCTTCCTCTCGCGGCCTGGATTATCATGATGGCCGAGCCTCTTGTGAGGATAATCTACCAGCGAGGGGAGTTTGACTCGAATTCCACAAGCCTTGTGAGCATGGCTCTTATCGGTTATGGAGCGCTAATAGTGCTTTCCCCGATCTCCCATACTTGCTCGAGCTATTTCACGGCAAGAAAGAGATTGAAGGCGATTACTATGGTATCTGTGTTCTCAATCTTTTTGAATGCTTTTTTTGACTGGCTTATGCTTGAACCTTTCGGTCACGCAGGTATCGCTGCAAGCACTTCGATTGTGGTCCTAAATGCCACAATCATCTATGTTCTGCTCATTAGAAGAGAGGGCCTGAATTTCATGCCCTACAAACGAATAATCAAGCTTGTTGGATTCTCGATTGCTGTTTATCTTGTCGTTCTTCTTCTGAGGTTCAAAACAGGCACGACACTCTGGCTCCTTCTGGGAAATGGTCTTTTCTTCTCTTTGTTCTTCATTAGTGCAAAGAGTGAGATTAGAGCAATCTCATCAAAGATCATGTCGCTTTTCAAAAGAAAGTGATCACGAGTAATGTCTTTTAGCTCGATTGTCCTCGAAATCGAACTGCAAAACAGGAGGAAGAATTATGAGAGATGTAGTGATAATCGGCGCCGGCCCCGCCGGACTCTTCGCGGGAATAAGCTGCACTACGATGGGAAGAAACGTGACTATTATTGAGAAGACAAGTTCACCGGGAAAGAAGCTTCTGCTCTCCGGCGGAGGACAATGCAACTTGACAAATGATGAACCAACAGCTGCCATGCTCAAGAGATATTTCGGTGCGGGAAGATTTTTGAAACCTTCATTGATGGCCTTTGATTCAGATAGATTGAGAGATTTCTTCGAACAGAGAGGGCTGCCGCTTTTCAGCAGGGAGGATGGCAAGGTCTTTCCGGCCACATACTCTGCAAGAGATGTTCTTGAAGTGCTTCTCGGCGAGTGCGAGAAACAGGGAATACAGATCAGATACGGCTGCGGAGCAAGGGGAATCGAACTGACTCCTTCAGGTCGGTTTAAGCTCAGCACTCAAGCTGGTGAGATAGACGCAGATTATCTGGTGATCGCTGCCGGAGGAAAGAGCTATCAAGAGACGGGCTCTTCGGGGGACGGTTACTTCTTGGCAGAAATGCTTGGCCACAGCATTGTCCCGCCCAGGCCAGCGCTCACCTCAGTTTCAATTAAGGATTTCGCATTGTCAGATCTGGCCGGAATCTCTCTGAAAGAAGCAGACGTCACGTTGTGGAGAAATCAGAAGAAGTTAACCGGTCGGAGTGAAGACCTTCTCTTCACCCATGAGGGTTTTTCGGGGCCGGCAATTCTCCATCTTTCCAGAGAAGCGGAACCCGAAGACATCATAAAGTTGAACATTAGCGGTCTCCCACGTGAGAAACTCGAAGCCAAACTTATCGAGCTCTTCACCAACGAAGGCAAGAAGCTTGTAAAGACTGCTCTGAATTCCTTGCTGGACATCCCCGACAGACTCCTCACGAAGATCGTGGAAATCTCAGGGGTCGCTCAAAGATCATGTTCAGAACTGAAAAAAGAGGAGAGAAAGGCGTTGATTAAAAACCTCTTCGAGTCAAGTTACGTTATAGAATCAATCGGAGACTTTTCTCAGGCGATGGTTACAAGAGGAGGAGTCTCCTTATCAGAAGTCAATCCTAAGACAATGGAATCTAGACTCGTTGCCAATCTCTTCTTTTCGGGAGAAGTTCTGGATTTCGATGGCGAGACGGGAGGCTACAATCTCCAGGCGGCCTTCTCGACGGGTTATTTGGCCGGCAAGACGATCAAGGTCAAGACGTCAAGAGAGTGAAACCGACAAGCAGCTATTCCTCATTTTATTGTTTATGAAGAAAACAATATGTTAAGATTGATAGAGCATAGAACAGAGTTCGTTGACCTACCCACCTCAAGTTTCATGGAGACAGAGAGTTTTTCGGGAAGCAAACGCGCTGCCACTGAACAACGTATTTTGTTGTCTCTATGGTCCTCTTTCGGAGGTGCATTGTGGAGGTTAAGAAACCGAAGTGGTTTGATGACTGGATTGAGATCGATCAGGATTATCTGAAGGAATCAGGGACAAGTTGGAAACTGAAAGCGAATGCTCCCAGAAGAGTCAGAAGAGAGTATGAAAGACTCATTGAACAGATCGTCAACAAGGGTCCTCACTCTTACTCCTGGAAACATGAACGGTAATCTCTTCCAGTTTAGATTATTGTTATTGAGACTCGTACGGCAGAGAATTCTGCAACGCATTGGGGGTATTCGTCTGAGTATAAGTACTGGGACCGGTGATGGAGGGGAAACGAGCCTCTGGAGTGGAGAAAGAATAGAGAAAGACAGCGAACGTGTTGAAGCGTATGGAACGATAGACGAGTTGAGCTCTTTTCTCGGCGAAGCTAAGCATTTCTCCAGAGAAGAAGTCGCCCATCATCTGGTCAAGATTCAGCGTTCTCTATTCAAGGCCGCCGGCCAGCTGGCTTCAAAAGATATTGATTATGTTGAGCCGATTGAAGAGGCCGATGTCCAAGTGCTTACTGATCTCGTACACAGATACGAGTCGGAAGTAAAACTCGAGGGATTCGTGATCCCAGGAAGCACTGTTGCCTCCTCGAAGCTTGACATTTGTAGAACTGTAGCCAGAAGGGCTGAAAGGCGGGTAATTGCGCTCTCGAGAACCGAAAAGATCGACAGCGTCTTACTTAAATATATCAACAGGCTTTCCGATCTTCTCTTCATGCTTGCAAGGTATGAAGAGTATAAGGCAGGTAAGATTGTCTACAAGAGAGATGTGAAGTAAGTGTTATCGATAGCTTACTCTCGCTACTCCGTCCTTCATGCATGAACCGAAACTGTAAGCCACCGAGTCCGTATCCATTCCAGGCAGGTAGAAGACGGTTATCATCTCGTCGACATCCTGTCCCGAAGTCTCCCATATTTGGTGAGTGATGTTTTCGAGTTCGACCTCGCTCACAACTGATTTCTTCAGAATAATTCGTGCAGTACGCCTACGCCAGGCCCTTCCAAAATCCCTGACAGTAAGTATCGAATATGAGTCTTCAAGGTTCGAAGTCAACTCAAAAATCTCCCTCCCGCGCAAGTCTAAATTATTATACAACATGTTACAGATCAATTCCAACTAAAACACATAATTCAGTCGGTAATTTATTTTCTACAATTCGCAAACGAAACTATTAGGGATTGTTTCACCAAACGGAATAATGGAGTCAGACTATCCTGATCGGTTCAGTGTATTGACGGGACTTCAAGACAGTTTGCTCCAGGATGATTGAGGCAGATTTTAAGAGTCGCATCGATACTGACTTTGCATTGCGCAGAAAAGACAGAGCTAGAGACTTCTGTTCAAAATTTCTAACCTATGTTGCTTCTTCCAATGCCGAGTACCTTGCGGCAGTGAGGGCAGAAGTATACTGCCGTTTTGCTGAACAACAGGCCGGGCCCCTTCTGCTTAAAGAAAATATCCGAAAGATCTGACTCACAGTAAGGACACTTAGGTTTCAGCTCTTCCTTTTTGATTATGTTCAAGTATCTCCCCTCCTCAGAATCGATATCCCCTGCTAACATACGCGCAGGCAGTCAGTCTCAAAAAATGATAGCACAAGAAAAAGCCTAGTTCAGGAGAAGTTTCGTGAAGCCTTTTACCCTTACTAGAATCTCATGAATTGACTCTCTGAAGAGAGTCCCTCCCGAAAGCGTGTCAGCCTTCACTAATTCGCAAAGAGCAGATTCTGCTTCGATGCACAAATCATGGCTTTCGGAAATCTCTTCTTCTGTTACAGTCTGTGCAAACATAAGAAGTCTTGCTGATACTATTTCTGCCGCGGCACGAAGTACCTTTCCCCAAAGTGAGAATTCAAGAATCCATGGTTCGATTTCTTCCATCAAACTGGTTGGCAGCGTCTCCTTAAGAACCTCGGCCGATTCAGAAATCCTCTTCGCCTCTTGCATGAGTAGTTCTTGCACTTGTGACCATCTGTTCTGAGATATCAGAAGCGCTAAAGAGTCTCGAGTATCAACAAGCCTCTTCGAGTGGCCTCGATGAATGGGACTCATTAGATAGTATTCACAGAAGATCTTCATCTCTTCTTCGCACGACGGAGCGATCTCCTTGACAGCACGAGACCAGGATTCTTCGACTTCAAATCCATAAGGATCTGAAAGGAATTCGGCAGCCGAGCAGAGAGCTATCTTAGATGCGCAGGGCTGGATCATTGGATTCAGCACAATTCCTTCACTGTGTTCAACAATCTCGGGATCTCTTCCTTCATAAGGACCGACATGCAGCTCGGGGACCATGAACGCATCGTTTACGGGATAATTATCCCAGAATAAAGGCTTTCTCTCGAATGCCATTTCGGCCAACCTGGCATTTTCAGCAGAAATTCTTTCCGAACAGATACCGGGCCCTGTCCACATGATCGAGATATCTCTGTCGAGTTCTTTGCCGAGCGTTCGCATGTATTCGGTGATCTCTTTGCCGTGGTAATGAGTCGGACACACAATGAAGCTGGAAATATTTTCTACTTTCCTTTTAAGCGATCTGTACACCGTATTTGCGAAGAAGGATTGGGCCTGTGCAAGGGAAGTGAACTCCCTAATGTCCTCTTCATGGACAAGAGTCTCTGGAATATCATCGTAGAAAAGCGCAAAAGAACGAACTCCAACATTTGCCATTTCAATGAACTTCGAAATCATGATATCGACATCTGAATCGCTAGAGTATTTCACGGCAAGTCCAGGGCTGACGGAAAATGCAACGGTTACCCCCCACGACGAACCTTCAACGACCAATTTTGAGAACTCGCTTTTGAAATCCTCGTCGTACATATTTCGCCATCTCTTCCTGTGGAGCTGATCGTCTTTCGGAGCGTATATGTAAAGATTGTACTTGTGCTCTCCCAAAAACTTCATGATCTCTCGCCTCTTCTCCATTGCCCAGGGGGTGCCGTAGAATCCCTCAACAACGCCCCTAATCTCAAAATACATGAAATCAACTCCTTTGGCCCTTCTATTTCCAAAAAGTCTATCACGACGCTTTCGTTTCTGCAGAAATCTGCGCTTTCTCAGGGCGAGATTTTAAAAGAGTGCGGAGAGTTTCGAGAAATGACATCGAAATCTTCAGTAGGTTTTGTCTCTGAACGCTATAATTGTAGAATAGTCTAGTCTACTGAAGGAGGTAGGTAGAATGAAAATAGGTCTGGTCACCGATAATACGTGTAATTTGACCCCTGAGGAGGTACAGAAATACGATGTTCGAATCGTTTCGCTGTATATCAATAGAGGTGGCAAGTACTCTAAATCTGTTGATCTCGATCTAGACAAATATTACGAGGAGTTGGGTTCTGCCTCTGAACTGCCCAGTACCTCACAACCTTCTCCCCAAGACTTCATAGAAGTTTTTGAGGAGGCACTCAAGACATACGAGGTTTTGATAGTCCCCGTTCTCTCTGGTAAATTGAGTGGCACAAGCGTTTCCGCAACTATTGCCGCAGGAGATTTTGAACAGCCCATACATGTAGTCGATTCGCAGCTGATAGCCGATGGAACGGGACTGCTTGTGAAAAACCTCGGTGACATGATTCAAAAGGGCGCTTCCATTGAAGAGCTAGTCGAATACGCTTCAAACTTCCACAACAAGACCAGAACATTCTGTTCAACTGATGATTTAAGTTACTTGCAGAAGGGTGGAAGGATTGGAAAGGCCAAAGCTCTGATGGGAAACCTATTGAAGATGAAGCCGCTAATCCAGCTTGACGAGGGCGAGCTTAAACCTGTAGAAAACGTCAGAGGGAATAAGAAATTGCTTGAAAGCCTTGTTAGCCACGTTCTCAAAGAGATTCCACCCGAGAATCTCCGAAGAGTGAGAGTGCTGACGATTTGGAGAAAGGAAGATGCTGTAGCCGCAGAGAAGATGTTCCGTGAAGAGGCTCCCGGAGCAGAAATCGAAAGCAGGATTATTGAGCCGGTAATCGGTACTCATCTCGGCCCTCAAGGAATCGGTATAGTCAGCGAAATGAAGTAAGAAGCTCAAAGACCTTTTATGTACTTGGCAAGAGACAGTATAAGAAACAAGTTCATCTCATATTCATCATCCGGGAGGTGAAAAGACTTTGAATGCGCTTGAAAGAGTTAAGATAAGGTTTGGAAGGGCCTTCGATTTCCTGCCGAGCATATATCGACTAACAAATGACGAGAGACTGACAAAGCACTTTTTGGAACTGACTCCGGGCTACCGTCCCGTGGGAGAGCTTGCCGAATGGGTAAGGACTACCAAGAAGAAGCTGCCGGAAACGATTCTCGAGAAAATGAGTCTGTACTTCGACTGGAAAGCACCGCTTGGAATGAGAATAAGTCCTGTCATGTCTGAAGAGAGTTTCGAAAGTGTTCAAGCTTTGTTGCAGAAAATCGCCTTAGTCTCTCCGAAAGACATGATAAAGGATTTCTTGTTGATTGGGTTAGGACCGAGATCTGTCGGGTACGATGAAGGGGTTGTAGACAAAATACTGGACGACCAAAAGGAGGCACTCGTCTTCCTTGCGGAAAAGGCTGTTCTTACACCTCAGCAAAAGGCGGTTATGCTTGATTTCATATCGGATCCGGAAAAGATGAAGGATGACTACCTTCATCTCTTGCAGTGGTATGAAGAACATGTGTATTCAACCTCTCCCTACGATGAGAAGAAGTTGAAAGAAAGTCAGGAATACCTCCAAAGAAATCTCTCCACCCACGGCAACGGGTATCTCCTGAAGCTCACGGACAATTTGCATTATGAAGAACTCGATGAGGACCGGAAGATCCTTCTAGTCCTTTCATATTTCATAGAGAACGCTCAGGGCGGTATTTTTCATCCGCGTTCTGAGAGCGATGTCTTCATCGTTGGCTTCAATTTCGTCAGTTCTGTTCTCGAAAGAGATTCGGTCAGTATTGCTTCCAGAAGATACGGAGCTCTCTCAAATCCGAATCGCATAAGACTGCTCAATGCACTTTTTGGGAAACGTCTTACCGGCTACGAGCTGTCGCGATCAATGAAGTTGTCTAACGCGGAGTTGACAGAGGCTTTCTCGGCCTTGGTAGCATGTGGACTGGTCAAGACTTTTCGTCTGAACGATCGGATTATCTTCACAGCCGACAGAGATGAAGTGATCGAAATGTTGACATGTGTACTTGACGCCCCGAGCTAGTTAACTGGTCCCTCTTGCGGCCATTTACCTATCATGAAATCTCACTCTTTCGATCTGTTCTCTCTTCCGAAATAAGGAGCCCGGAAAGCGGCCGGGCCGGGTGGTAGGAGACCGAGTCTCTTTGAAATTGCGATGGAGGATTCGTGCCACCAGTCATTGTTTTCTTGTAGGGTTAACGACACTTCGTCTAGAATTGTTCCGCTTTTGGTGAGTGATTAGGTGTATTCTATTGAAATCTTACTGGGAGAGAATCACAATATTTGATAATTGCCGTAGTAACATTGTAATTGGGGGTGAGTGAATGGAATATCGTAAACTTGGGAAGACAGGACTTGAGCTCTCCCTTTTGGGGTTGGGAGGGTTTCATCTGCTTGAAATTGAGCTTGACACAGTAAAAGAGATTGTGAAGAGATACCTGGAGGCGGGTGGCAATTACTTCGAAACCGCAAGATCTTATGGTGACGGTGTATCTGAGAGAAAGCTCTCCACAGTACTTCCAAAGGAAGGAATTGTAGTAGCCTCCAAGACAGGAAGCAGAGAGAGGCAATCTTCGGAAAAAGACTTATTATCTACCCTTAAGGCACTCGGAAGGGATCACATAGATATCCTCTTCCTTCACGCCGTAACCAAAAACGACTACTGGGAAGCCATTTCTTCCTCGGATGGAGCGTTGAAAACGGTGGAATGGGCGAAAAGGGAAGGCCTAATAAGATATGTGGGTATAACCAGTCACGGTTACGGAGGAACGCTTCTAAAGGCGCTTAAAGAGTACCCCTTCGATCTTTTCATGACACAGATGAACTATTACGACAGATTCAACTTCCCCGAAATAGAAACGAAAGTCATTCCATATGCGGTGTCGAACAATATTGGAATTGTCGCAATGAAATCTCTGGCAGACGGCTACCTCTGGAGAAGCGTTGAGAATGCCTTCAGATATACTAAGACAATACCTGTTTCGTGCATCGTCAGTGGGATCAATTCTCTGGATCAGCTTGAAGAGGATCTGAAGTTGATAGAGAAAGACCCCTTTTCTCCTGAAGAGCTCGAGCGGCTGTTTTTTGAGGGACCAGAACTCGGCAATTACGTTTGCAGACAGTGCATGAAATGTCTCCCATGCCCTCAGGGCATTAACATTCCCGGTCATTTTCTTGCAGAGGGTCGTTACGACAGGCAGATGTTGGATGGAAAAGTTAGAAGCGCTGCAGACTATGCCTTAAGGGACAGACTCGCTCACTGGTTTGGAAGCGAAGATCAGGGTATTGCTGAATATAAATCAATGATTCCCGGTGTCGATGCCTGTACCGACTGCGGCATATGCAACGAGCGATGTCCTTACGGGATAGATATTCCGAGGAAGCTTAGAATCGTGAAGTCCAAGATTACGGAAGGGTATGTCTGGTAATCAGAAACTCCAACGGGGGCTCTTATGAACAAAACGAGGTTTTTCCAATGGGAGGTCTTCGGTTTCTTTTTCATATTCTTTCTTGGTGCTCTTCTCCATATGGTCTATGAATGGAGTAACGGCAATATTGTCGTTGGTGCTCTGACTCCCGTCAATGAAAGTATCTGGGAGCACCTGAAAATGGTATTCCTTCCAGGAATTGTCCTTCTAGTTCTTGAGGCCATCTTGTGCAAAGAGATCACATTCCCATCCTTGATCCTTGGAAAGACGCTGGGCATATATATCATGTGCGGCACTATTCTAGGAGGCTTTTATTTCTATACTCTCTTTATCCATCATGTCTTGATTATCGACATACTTCTTATGGCTATCGCAGTGGCGCTCGGGCAGGTGGTTTCTTATTTTGTCTCTTCGAGGGTGGAAATCGGTCGAGCATTGGCCCTATTGTCATTAGTAATGCTTTTCGCGCTCGGAGTTGCTTTCGTAGTATTTACGTTCATTCCACCTCACTGGGAGCCTTTCAAGGACTCTTTGACGGGGGGTTACGGTATTCAGTAGAGCTTTCTTCAATTGAGAGCGTTTACCCAATAACTACAGATAAGTGTTGAGAAAGGAGGTTTCGTTTTGCTTTCCGCAGATATGTACGGATCGATGGAGATCAAATTAGATGAGAGTTTGCCACCAGATCCTGTCTTTAGGCAAGGAATTAGAAGGGCGCCGAAAAGAGAGCTCAATCTCTCCCGGAAAGAGATTGAACTTGCGTTGCATAATGCGCTTCGTTATATACCGACAGGACTTCATGACAGGCTAGCTCCTGAGTTTCTTCAAGAGCTTTTGACCATGGGAAGGATCTACGGATACCGTTATCGTCCTCAGGGTGAGATAAAGGGAAAGCCAATCGATCAGTACAAAGGAAAATGCATTGAGGGTAAGGCATTCCAGGTAATGATCGACAATAATCTTGACTTCGAAGTGGCCCTTTACCCTTACGAACTGGTAACTTATGGAGAGACTGGGCAGGTCTGCCAGAACTGGATGCAGTACAGGCTTATTAAGAGATATCTCGAGGAGCTGACCGATGAGCAGACTCTTGTGGTAATGTCCGGACACCCGCTTGGCCTATTCAAATCGGGTAGTTCAAGCCCGAGGGTCATTATCACCAATGCGCTTATGGTGGGAATGTTCGATAACCAGGAGCAGTGGATCAAGGCTCAGGCTCTGGGAGTAGCCAATTACGGACAGATGACTGCTGGTGGATGGATGTACATCGGGCCTCAGGGGATAGTTCACGGTACGTTCAACACGATCCTCAACGCCGGAAGGCTGAAGCTGGGAATTGCAGACGACGGTGATCTTCGAGGACATCTCTTTGTTTCCTCTGGCCTCGGAGGGATGAGCGGAGCCCAGGGAAAGGCAGTCAAGATAGCCGGCGGTGTGGGAATTATTGCCGAGGTTGACCGGTCGAGAATTAGGACTAGATTGGAGCAGGGCTGGATCGATGAAGTTGTAGAAGTGCCCGAGAAGGCCTTTGAGCTGGCAGAAAGAAAGACCAGGAACAATGAGAGTCATGCGATTGCCTTCCACGGAAACATAGTCGATCTACTGGAATTTGCGGTTGAGAAAGGTTTGAACATTGAGCTTCTTTCGGACCAGACGTCTTGTCATGCTCCGTACGACGGCGGCTACTGTCCTCAGGGACTTACATTCGAGGAGAGAACAGAACTCCTCAGAACGGACAAGCGCAAATTCAGAGAGGCCGTGGACAAATCTCTCATTAAGCACTTCGAATGCATTAGACAGCTGGTGAAAGGGGGAACTTACTTCTTCGATTACGGGAACTCTTTTATGAAGGCAGTCTTTGATGCAGGAGCAAAGGAAATCGCTAAGAACGGATTAGACACTTCTGAAGGATTCATCTTCCCGTCGTACGTCGAGGACATCATGGGCCCCATGTTGTTCGATTTCGGTTACGGTCCCTTTCGCTGGGTGTGTCTGAGCGGGAGAAAGGAAGATCTACTCAAAACAGATGCTGCCGCACTGAGATGTATCGATCCAGAACGCCGTGGACAGGACAGAGACAACTACATGTGGATAAAGGATGCAGACAAAAACAAGTTGGTTGTAGGTACTCAGGCAAGAATACTGTATCAGGATGCGTCAGGCAGGCGCGATATTGCCCTGGAATTCAATGACATGGTTAGAAATGGAGAGATAGGACCGGTAGTGATAGGAAGAGATCATCACGACACCGGAGGAACGGACTCGCCTTTCAGGGAGACCGCAAATATTAAGGACGGAAGTAATGTCATGGCAGACATGGCAACACAGTGCTTTGCAGGAAATGCGGCCCGAGGTATGAGCATGGTCTCGCTTCACAATGGGGGTGGAGTGGGAATAGGGAAGGCAATAAACGGAGGATTTGGGCTTGTTCTAGACGGAAGTCGGAGAGTTGATGAGATAATCAAGACATCAATATCCTGGGATGTCATGAGCGGTGTTGCAAGGAGAGCCTGGGCGAGAAACGAAAATGCCCTGTTGGTTGCCTCCGAATTCAACAAAGAGAAAGGGAGAAGCGAGCAGATTACTCTTCCATTCCTGGTGGAGGAAGAGATAATCAAAAAGACGATGAAGATTGTGGATTGGGAGTGATGAGTGAATGACTATGTATTTCTCTAAGAGTGATGAAGAGACTACCAGAGCTCTTCTTCAAAGGATTTTCCAGCGATCGGAGGAAACGCGGATCAGGGATGTGGTTTTGCCTTCGACTAGTGGAAGAGTCGCAGAAATTGCCCATGAGCTCGTCCCCGATTCAGTTAAACTGACCGTTGTTACTCATAGCGTGGGCTTCAGGGAGCCAAACGGTGATGAATTCGATCCGGCGATCAGGAAGCTTTACGCAGGTAGCAGGCACTCTTTGTTGACGGCGACTCATCTCTTTCGGGGTATTGATGGCGCCTTTGCCAAGGCGAACGGTGGGGTCTATCCGCCTCAGGTATTTGCGACTGCTCTGCGGCTATTCGGTCAGGGAACGAAGGTGGCCGTGGAGATCGCGATCATGGCTGCCGACGCCGGATTGATAAGAGTCGGCGACTGGGCGATCACCTCGGGAGGAACCGGACATGGAATAGATACTGCCTACATTGTCAAACCGTGTCATTCCATTGATCTGAGTCTCTTTGAATTTGGAGAGCTGATTGGGATTCCTTCGAGCCTTTGATTTTTCGTGATAGATTGAATTCCTTGATAATTCGGGCTATAATCAATCTTGTGTGGGGCCGTAGCACAGCTGGGAGCGCGCCGCCTTCGCAAGGCGGAGGCCGGGGGTTCGAATCCCCTCGGCTCCACCAGAGGGGAGATTTCTCCCCTTTTTTTTATTTGCTCCTTGTGATATGCCACTCTGTAGATCTCTTTGCAGTGAAAAAAGTGTCAAAGAGTGGCCTTCATTAGAAGCGGAGGCTTCTATAAGGGTTGATCTACTTAAGACACAGAGCCTATTTATATCCTGAAGAGATAATATCTGTGATGGTAGGAAAGGTGTCGTCACCGGTCGGAGTATTTAGTGCTCTTTCTGGGTACCTATAGCAATAGTCTTGAGAAATCTCGACGTCCTCGTCAAAAGAGAGATCTAAAGTCAGTACTGAGGCGGGACGTAATCCTTTTGTGAGGTAGTCGCGGTGAGTCAAGACTAAAAAGACATCGTACGTAGAGTTTGACTTTCACTTATTTAGAACGTTAAGTCGCTGGTATGATGATCAGTGAGGTGAGAAAGTGAAGGAAGCAGGTGCACTCCTTATTGATACAATTCGAGAAACCTCTGATTCAGTGGATCGATCTCTGATGACTTTTGAATCTGCCTGTGAAGTCGTAAGTAAGAGCGGGCAGATTGCAGATGGATTCGCTGCTGCTATTAATCTTATAAACATGCTCAATAATCGCGAGAAACTCTCCGAAATAGCTAGACATGAGAATTCTCTGCTAAGAATCCTGGCAGCGATCAGGATAGGGGAGCTTCTGAGCCCAGAGAAGTTCGACGATCAAGCAAAGGAGTGGAGAGGAGACAGTCTTCTGATGACGTCGCTTCTGAGAGGCATGGTTCGAGCTGGAAAGGAAGTCCATGAGAATAGTGTCCTGAGTTTGGCAGGAATCTCTGAAGAAACGGATTTTCTCCTCGCCCGACTGCTCCGTAGTCAAGAGCTGGAAGCGGTTTTTTCGAGAGAGCTGCTGCCGATAGTTGCTGAATCGGCAATTCTGAGTCAAAGGAAGGATTGGGACGCGGATCTCCTGCTGAGTCTCTGGGAAAAAGAGAGAAGCATTCGGCGATCTCTGCTGTACCTGGCGGATGGGAACGAGATGCTCATCAGAGATATGCTTAACAGAATTGATGGATCTGACAAATCTCTCGCCCTTATGGGCTTAATGAAGGCTACCAGATATGGGATCGATCTGCCTCCAAATCATCCCATACTCAGTTCCGATACCTCAATCAGTACGCTCCGTGAGTCCCTGAAGAATCTGGGAAATCACTCAATTATCGGAAATCCTCTGGTTCAGTTCAGCTTTTATGGTGATCCGCTGAAGGCGGGGAAAGGTTCTAGCGGAGGCATTGGAACCTTCCTTAGAACACTTGGCAATAAGCTGTCTGAGACTCTTCCGGGCGTGATTACAGTCGTTCCGATCGATGCCAAAGACCTGTTGAAAAACAATCTCTTGTTAAACAAAGAAAGAGAGCGGCATCTCTTCATTTATGTGCCGTTAATTGACTATGAGAAAGTGAAGGCAGATAGTTTTCTAGAAGGAAGGTTGGACGTTCTATCAAACGTAAGTGATATTCTCGCGATTGGTGGTATTCATCCAGCACAATTTCACATGCGCTTTTCCGATTATGCTTCCTATTCAATGCTCCATTTGGCTAATGAGATGAACTCGAAGTCGTTCTTCACGATAACTCCAGATCCGCAGCGAAGCTTTTCCGATCATAACGGAGATCTCATCAGCCTGGATTCAATCAAGGCATTGAAGGAGACATCAAGAGTGGAGATCTCACACTCAATGGTGAGAGAGTGCGACAGATTATTTGGTATCGGTGCGGAAGAAAGTCACAGTCAGCTCTTATCCTATTATCCTCAGCTTGTCGAGAAGAGTGTCGCGAAAAAACTTGAAATGATGCCTGAGGGCATCTCACTAAGTAATGAATGTCCCATTGCCGTCGAAGGCCCACTCTTCTCGATTTTGTTTGACAAAAACAGAGAATTCTTTCTCGACCGCGCATTCAGGGAAAACCCGCTTCTGCTTACGATTGGCAGGCTCGATCCTGCAAAGGGACAGACAAAACTGCTAAAGGCCTGGGGAGATTCACAGCTCAGGGACTCATTCAATCTGGTTATTATTGGAGGAGACATAGAGAATCCAAATCAAATTGAGCTGAACGAACTGGAAGAGATAAGAAAGTACGCGCAGGAAAACCGCAAAATTCAGGGTAGGTTCTGTCACTTGCCTGCGATGAATAATGATAGGATAAGATGTCTTGAGAACAGCATCGCACATGTAAAGACTACTCCCTGGCCCCCCATCTATGTTGCACCTTCTTTCAAAGAGGAGTTTGGCATTGCGATTCTCGAGGCTATGGCGGCCGGTTTCGTTGCAATAGGACCCAGGCGAGGAGGGGTGAAGAGCTATATACGTCACGAAAAAAACGGTTTTCTTATGGATACGACCAATGAGTCGACTATAAGGAACGACCTTCAGAAAGTCCTGCTAGACCGTCAAAACTCGGCCCGAAAGATGAAAATGATTGCCGAAAACGGCAGCAAGACCGTTTACAGGAGATACTCAATTTCAGTTGTAGCAAAGATGTTTTCGTCCTCTTACACTTCTTAAAAACAATTCTCCTTCCCTTGGGGACAGACTCCATTTTTTACATCACGTTAACATACATAAGTGCCTAGGAACACTGGAAGACGCTGCGTCGGCCGAAGATGGTACCGGGACGTAAGACACTGAATTGAAGTCTTTGAAATTCTCCTTCCCTTGGGGACAGACTCCATTATTTACATTTAGTTAACATGCACAAGTGCCTAAGAACACTGGAAGACGCAACGTCGGCCGAAGATCGTACTGGGACGTAAGACACTGAATTGAAGTCTTTGAAATTCTCCTTCTTCGTTGTCCCTGGTTTAACTTGGGATCTAGGATTTTAGTTTGTCGTTGTTATAAGTGGGTTGTCCGAAGGGAGCGAAATAGATCATGATTGCAGTAGGCACGAAGACGCATGATCGCGTTGCGGACATTCACGGCGCGGTGAGCAAGCGGGTGTTCTCTTTGAAAACAAATAGTTGTGATTAGCTGGGGACAGTTCCGATCCGCTGGGCAGTGTTGTACTGATTACTCCTTTCGATCGGTTCGTTGTGATAATATTGATTAGATGGCACTGCGAGATGAGTGATGTGTTTAGGTCTTCAACTAATTACTACGCTTTCCAACAGTATGGAATCTGTGGATACTTCGAAATTCTTGTAGATCAAAGACCAGTCGGTCCAGCCAAAAATCAAACAACTTGGAGACTCAACCACTATCGATATTGCACAAATTCATCAACTTGCAGAGCAAGGTGTTTCCAGCAAAGGTTCGAGTGTCACTATAAAAAAGGGAAGTGGAGATATGAAGGTTTTGATGGTCTATCCAGAATATCCAGAAACATTTTGGAGTTTCAAGCACGCTTTAAAATTTGTCTCAAAAAAGGCGGCGTACCCTCCGCTGGGCCTCATGACTGTTGCCGCTATGTTGCCCGAAGATTGGGAGAAGAAACTCGTAGATATGAATACTGACAGTCTACGTGATGAAGATATCCTGAAGTCCGATTACGTGATGATCAGCTCAATGGATATTCAGCTTGACTCGGCAAAGAAGGTTATCCAAAGATGCAAGGAGTTGGGCGTCAAGACGATAGCAGGCGGGCCGCTTTTCACAACGAGACCAGAGGAGTTCAGTGAAGTCGATCATCTAGTTCTTGGTGAAGCAGAAGTGACTCTGGCACCGTTTCTTCATGATTTAGAGAAGGGTCAGGCTAAGCACATTTACAAGTCCGACGGGTTTCCAGATATTTCAAATTGCCCCATTCCTGAATGGAAACTTCTCGACATGAGAAAGTACTCTTCTATGAATATCCAGTATTCTAGAGGTTGTCCTTATAACTGTGAGTTTTGTGACATTGTTCTGCTAAACGGACGTATTCCCAGGACGAAGAGTGCGGAAAAACTCATTGGGGAAATGGAAGCATTATATAAGGCCGGCTGGCGTGGAGGAGTATTCATAGTTGACGATAACTTTATCGGCAATAAGACTAAACTGAAGAGAGAGATTCTTCCGGCTATTGCCGAATGGATGAAAGACAGGAGTTATCCGTTTGTGTTGAATACGGAAGCCTCGATTGATCTTTCAGATGACGATGAACTGATGAGACTCATGGTGGACGCTAATTTCGGAACGGTCTTCGTAGGCATCGAGACTACCGAAGAGGAAAGCCTCGTTGAATGCGGTAAGTACCAGAACCGAAACAGAGATTTGCTCTCTTCTGTGAAGAAAATGCAGGAGTTCGGACTGCAGGTTCAGGGAGGATTCATTGTAGGCTTTGATCACGATAAGCCTTCGGTATTTCGGAACATGATCGATTTCATCCAGAAGAGCGGCATAGTGACGGCAATGGTTGGTGTCCTCACAGCGCCTACGGGCACAAGACTCTTCCTAAGGTTGAAAGAAGAGAACAGGATCGCTTCGGAGTTTTCAGGAAACAACACTAGCATTCTAACTAACATAGTTCCCAAAATGGATCTCAATAACCTTGTAGACGGTTACTATAAAATACTCAGAAACATTTACGCTCCAAAACCATATCGCCAGAGAGTAATAACGTTTCTCAAAAACTACAAACCCAATTCGCTTAAACATGTCAGGCCCCTTTCAGATAGTCTGAAGGCTTTTCTGAAGTCACTATGGCTAATTGGAATAAGGGAAAAAGGTCGAATGAACTATTGGTTGTTGCTCCTGTGGACGGCTTTCTTTAAGCCATCGCTATTCCCGCTCTCAGTTGAATTTGCGATATATGGCTATCACTTCCGAAAATCTCTTTCTTTTGGGTTAGGCAGAGAGGATGAAAACAGCCGCTGAGTCACGGAGACCAAAATTCAAAGTGAGCCCACATATAGGAAACAGAAAGTTGCCGACCGGTTAATTCCAGGTTCTTTTTTCGCAAGAGGTTATAATTGAATTCAGTCCGATATCTCGACTCATGAGGGCGGATTGATGTCAGCGATTCTTTATGGCGGGAGTGAGAACATAATAGATGTCAGGAAAGAGCGTGAAGTTCGGCAGCTTTCTAAGAAATTACATAGATCATACTGATAAGTTCAAAAAATGGCTTCAGCTTGGTATGGGATTTGAGAATTTCAGAAGAAGGCATTTTCCAGACAGGGATCGAGCACGATTTGTCAACACGGTCAATCACCTGGCGCTTGAGGAAGTATATCTTGCGATAAAGGGCTCGAGTACGGTGTGGGTGAACTTAATGGCTCCTTCTGAGCTTCTTCTTTCGGCGGGTCTTAACCCCGTCTCGGCCGAAGGCATTTCGGGAGCGCTTTCGTCGATGCATCTTGAGGACACGGCGATTGCATATTCTTCACAGGCAGGAATCAGCGATTCCCTGTGCACGTTTCATAGAGCTTCTCTCGGAGTATCCATGAGAAAACTTCTACCTCCACCGAAGTTGGTGATGACGACAAGCATTCTTTGCGATGGAAATCTTCCGACATTCAAGAGGATAGCCAGAGAGTACGACGTTCCTTTCATTTTGATAGATGTGCCCAGAGGTCGAAAGCCGGAGGCCGTGGGTTATGTTGTCTCTCAACTGAAGGCAGTTATCGGCACGATCGAAGAAATCACCGGGAGCGCTTTCAAGATGGAAGAGTTGTCAATGAGATTATCTTATGAACGAGAACTGATGGAAAACCTAGAGGAGATAAAGTCCAGAGCGAAAGACGAGTATTTGCCTCAGCATCTCTACGAACACATGAACTCACTGTATGTACTGCATACTTTGGCCGGCGACAGCAGAATTGCTGAGGCCTCCAGAAGTATTGGCGAGAGGCTTGAAGCGATTCCCGAAAATGCTAGGAAGGTACTCTGGCTTCACATCCCCCCTTATTACGACAACGAGCTTTTCAATCTCTTCCTCCCGGGATCGAAAAACCTCGTGGTTGCGAACGAGCTGATGTGGGACTGGATGTATCCGGTCGATCCGCAGCGACCGCTTGAGAGTCTCGCCGAGAAACTGGTATACAACCCTCTTTGCGGAAGCGTGGTCGATCGTGGGAATTTCTGCCTGAATCTTGCACGAAACTTCAGTGTCGATGGAGTGATCCACTTTTCTCATTGGGGATGCAGACAGTCGGCAGGAGGAGTGAGCTACTTGAAAAAAGTCTTCGAAGAGGAGGATATTTCCTTTCTCGAGCTCACGGGTGACTGCGTTGACCATGCATCTCAGGGAGCCGGGCAGTTACGAACAAGGACAGAAGCATTTCTGGAGATAATGGAGAATAGAAAATGATCTACTACTCGTGCAGTTACATACCGATGGAAGTAATGCTAGGAAGCGACAGCGAATTCCACAGAATTACCTCCGATACGCCTATCTCTTGCCACGAATTAGGATGCAATTTATGTGGTTATGCAAAGACGGTCTACGAAAAAGGAATGGAACTTAATTCAGGTGATTGTCTCTTGATTGCCGACTCCTGTGACGCGATGCGTAGAATCGGAGATCTTCTTTCCGAACTTTCATCGGCCAGGGTTTTCATCCTCAGACTTCCTTGGAAGAGAGATGCTGATGCAATACAATTCCTTTCCGGCGAAATCGGAGATCTGACGATTTTCCTCGAAAACTCAGGTGTTGCTGTTAACCTGCATAAAGGCATCGGTCGATTCAACGATCTCGTAGATCACGTCCTTACAAATGAGATTAGGGTAGAGGGGGCCGACTTGTCAAGGCTATATCTTTCGGCGCTGGATGGAAAAAAAGCCGAGATCGACTCCTCTAATCTCGTGAGCGGTGGAGCGAGAAAACGAGTTGCACTAACTGGGGGAGTAACTGATATGAGGGTTTTCGATACTGCAGTAGAGAAGGCCGGCGGAATAACAGTATCCAATGACACTTGCCTGGGAAGAAGACCGTTTTCCAGTAAGACTGCCGATAAGATCGAGCCACTAATGGCGATTGCCGAACGTCTGCTGAAGTGGAGATCTCCTTGCGCTCGTTTCTCCGAGAGAATTTCAGCTTCAGATGAGAGTGCGGACGCGACTGTCTTTGTAGTTCCCAAGTTCTGCGACTTCTTTGATTTTGTTCGTCCCCTTGACAAAGAGAAGACATACAGAGTTGAACTCGACTTTCCTCTAAATTCCGATGGACAACTGACCACTAGAATCGGGGCACTGATGGAAAAGAACGACTCCAGATCGGTACTACATTCTCAGGAGGGAACAGCGGTGATTTACGCAGGAGTTGATTCCGGCTCCACAACAACAAACGGCGTCCTGATTGATGGAAAAGGAAAGATAATATTTTCGAAGACCGTGAGGACGGGAATTAGGGCTTCAAATACTGCCGAAGACATCATGAAGGAGATGACCGAATTCTCCCGAAAGAATGGAAATCAGATAGGAAAGTGCATCTCTACGGGTTATGGAAGACTGCTTGTCTCGTCTGCAAGCGATAAGATCACTGAAATCTCGTGTCATGCGAGAGGTGTTTTCGAACTCTTTCCCGAAGCGCGCGGGATTATTGACATCGGCGGGCAAGATAGCAAAGTTATTCGCTTGAATTCCGAGGGGAACGTTGAAGACTTTGCAATGAATGATAAGTGTGCCGCCGGAACAGGAAGATTTCTTGAGGTCATGGCTTCTGCTCTTGAACTGGACACCGAAAAGATGTCTTCGCTTGCCCAAAAATCGAAGAAGGACATTTCGATAAGTTCAGTTTGCACCGTATTTGCGGAGTCTGAAGTCGTCTCGCTAATTGGAATGGGAGAAGGAATCGAAGATATATCGGCCGGTCTGTTCAAGGCGATAGCAAGAAGAGTGGGTGCGATGTATTCAAGACTGGGATCACCAACACCTCTTGTTTTCACTGGAGGTGTTGCGAGAAATGCCGGAGTAGTTGAGGCTTTGAAGATGTTTTTCAAAACGGAGATTCTCATTCCCGACGTGCCGGATATCATGGGAGCTTACGGCGCAGCCCTGTTCGCAAGAGAGTCAAGTTCTGAGAGTGACATTAGATGAGCCTTTGAACTTCTGCGCCCTTCAATTTGTCATAAATCTGTAGGAGGTGCATTTTATGGATCACCATGAAGAATTGCACAAGATTCCGAGTATAAGTGAAAACGTTATGGAAGACATTTACCATGTTAAGCCCCACGAAGGGTCCTGGATAGTGGACCACGAAAGTGAAGAGAGAATAATTCACCGGTTCGACGACAAAGTCGACGCAATTAATGCTGCTTCGGAGTTGGCAAGGAATAGTCCTGAAGGGAAACTAGTAATTCATGATTCCGAGGGAAACGTCGACAGAGATGAAACGATAAGAGTAGGTAAGTCTCTTCAGGAAAGAGCTGGAGGCGCCAGGGTTTTTATCCCTGTAGCCTATCACACCCGACTAAGCAGACATTGAAAGTGAAGAATCGTAGACCCTCCAATAGCGAAGACTCTTCAACCTATAAGTTCGAGAGAAGACGAGGAAGATCATTTCGAGAAGATGGCTTCACTGACGAGAAGGCCGTAAATATTGTATTTAGTCGCTACTAAAACAAGACGTATTGCACGAGAAGCACCATCGCGTGTAATACCGTCCGGTAAATCCTAGCTGGCATGTCTAAACAAAATGGTTCATTTCATCAGGAGACAGATGCTAATGGATGTAGATATTGGAGTTACCTATGCAATCTTCCTTTTCATCAAGCAAAACTCGCTCTCTATAACCCGGTTTTCTTAACCAATTCTTCGTAACCCGATCTTCATAACCCTTCACTTAGCTGTATTTCGTTCCGGGACGATCTTGTGCAGGCATTGCGTCTGCAAATATTCCACGGCACTCCCTTATGTTAACTGGATGTAAATAATGGAGTCTGTCACCGATGGAAATATGCAAATATTCCACGGCACTCCCTTATGTTAACTGGATGTAAATAATGGAGTCTGTCACCGATGGAAATATGAGAGTGTTCTGGCTCCTTGCTCTTAACAAACCTCCCACCAAGTACCACCAACAACCGCTCTTAGCCTTTGATCACTTCTTATCGATCTTGAAGACCCATTGTGAATAGGTGCCGGATTCGACTATTAGAGAGTGACCCACCCCGGTAGGAATGAGCAGTGAATCGCCTAATTGGAGGATGTGTTCTTCTTCGACAATCATTTCGTCACTCCTGTACTCGCCATCGGAGATTTCGTTGATGTCACCGTTTAGTACGCCCGTCTTTACCTTCGCAGTTCCCGAAATCACAACATACAGATCATGCTGGTACTTGTGGGCCTCAGGCTTTCCCGAGAACGGAGCTTTTATCTCCACAGCCTTTGCTGAGAATCCCTTAACTCCAGGTGCGAAATCTACTCCTTTTGCCGAATACTTTATCGCTTTGTCTGCCATTTTAATTCCTCCTATTCAGAACTGAGTTTTTTATCAAAAGTGATCTAGTCTACAGTAGTCTGGAAATCTAGATCAACCGATAATTGTTCAGAAAGACGCGTTTACTTCCTTTCGGATTTTCTAGATTGTGTCTTGTGCAGAATCAATCCTCCAGGCCCGCGTTCAGCAAAGTCTGAAGTTTGACAACTTGCTCGTGTTCACCGAGCACCATAAGACTGTCTCCCGGCTTCACTAAAGTCGAAGCGCTTGGGTTGAACTTGTTGACTCCATCGTTGACTGTCGCAATGACTATCAAGCCAGTTTTTTGCGGGATCTTCAATGCCTCCATCGACATCCCCTCTTTAGTGAAAGTGCGGGGTACCTTGACCTCTTCAAAGCGCAACTGAAGCGACCCGGACTGAGAAATGCTGTCGAGAAAGCCTATTATAGTTGGATTAAGCATCATCGACACCATTCTATGTGCCCCGATTTCCTGGATAGGGATTACTTTGTCGGCGCCCGCATAGCTGAGTTTGTTTATGTTCTCTTGGTGGGTAACCTTGGAGATTATTTTCATCCTCTTGTTCATTCCTCTAGCCGTAAGGACAACAAATATATTGTCAACATCATCTGGTAGACAGGCGAGCAATCCTTGGGCAGTATCAACCCCGGCATTCCTTAGAGTCTCTTCCTCGGTAGCATCGCCAGAGATATAGATGAGTTTTCCTCCCTCTTTTGTTGTGAGATCCCTGAGCCTTTCTTCGTTCCTTTCAACTACCACCACATCGTTGTTCCTCATCGACATCTCATGGGCGATTGTAGACCCCAAGTCTCCCGCCCCGATTACTATGTAATGATTATCGAGCTTCTGAATGGTCTTCAATATCCTTCTCCTCCTAATAAACTTATTGACTCTTCCTTCAACAAGAAAGGCCGTTATGTTTGAAACGGCATAAACAACTATGGTGATGCTTGCAAGTATTATTAGACTGGTGAACACCTTCCCGGCTTGAGTCAGGTCAGTAATCGTGCTGTACCCAACAGTCGATATAGTTATCATTATCATGAAAAAAGAGTCGATAGGGTTATAGCCTTCAATTATCGAGTATCCTACGATTCCAATTACGAACACAGTCAGTAGCAAAAAAAGAGAAACAACAATCTGTTTTACACCCCCGGTTTCGTTATTCATCAATCCCTCCGAATCAAATGCAGTCTGAGTGAAGCCATTTCTCCGTTATGGTAAAATCTTAGCAGAAGGGGGCCGCTGTGGTCGATGAAGAAATATACTCTCAAAAGTTCTGAAATTCCCGGATTTCTAAGTGAAGGACTCGACGAGGAGCAGCTGAAAGCTGTCGTCGAATCAAACGGACGTTCATTAATTGTTGCGGGCCCTGGTTCGGGAAAGACAAGGGTTATCACATACAAGATAGCGCATCTAGTATCAAGCTCTATCAATCCGCAAAATATCCTTCTTGTGACTTTCACACGCGCAGCCTCCAGGGAAATGATTGATCGAGCGAGGCGGGCTAGCGGATCGAATCTTCAGGGAATGCTTTCAGGCACGTTCCACCATGTCTGCAACTATTTCCTGAGAAAGTATTCCAAAGCGGCCCAGTTGAAGGAAAACTTTACGATTCTTGATAGAGAGGATTCCAAGGATCTCATAAAACACTGCAGGACAGAGCTTCTCGAAGAGAGAAAGGGAATAAACAGCTCGACTCTCCCATCTGCAGGTGTATTACAGAGCATATATTCATACTCGGTCAATGTTCTTTCATCTCTGAGAGAGTCGACAGTGAGGAAGAACAGGAAATTTCTTGGTTCGTACGATGAGATAGAGGAGATCTGGAAGAGATACGTTCAAGAGAAGACTCATCAGAACTGTGTTGACTACGATGACCTCCTTCTGAAGGCTCTCAAGCTCTTTAATGATAATCCCGCTATCTTGAAAAAGGAGTCGGAAAGGTTCAGATGGGTTTTGGTCGATGAGTTTCAGGATACCAACGTTCTTCAGTTCAGACTTGTTGAGATGCTTTCTTCTGTCCATGGAAACCTTATCGTTGTAGGAGATGACGCTCAGTCTATCTACTCTTTCCGCGGGGCCAGGTTTGAAAACGTCTATGATTTTCTTGCCGCCAAGGACGCCAAGATCTTCAAGATACAAACGAATTACCGTTCCACTCCTCAAATCGTTGAGCTAATCAATACTATAGTCCCAGAAGACTCGATTGAGAAGCAGCTTAGGGCCGTTCGTATGAGTGGTCCGATTCCAGTCGTCGCCGAGACCTGGGACAATCTCGAAGAAGCATCGTTTGTGGCACAAAGAATACAGGAACATATAGACGATGGAATAGACCCTGAAAGCATAGCAGTCTTGTACCGTTCTCATTATCATTCACTGGAACTCCAGATGGAGATGGACAAAAGGAAGATGAATTTCACGCTCTACTCTGGGCCGAGATTCACGGAAACTGCTCATGTGAAGGATATTCTGTCGGTGCTGAAAGTAATAGAAAACCCGCTGGATCAAATCTCATGGGGAAGGTCTCTAAGACTCTTTCCAGGCGTGGGTAACGCAACCTCGCTTAGAATAATCCAGGGAATAACAGCTGCTGTGAATGATGGCCACAAACCGGTCGATGTAGTGAGTTCTCATGTGAGCAATCGTGTTAAGCTTGATAAAATGGTAAGTCTCTTCGGCGACATTGGCGAAGAAGAACCTCCTTCGGAAATAATAAGGAGATTCTATACGGATTTCTACGGCGACTATCTTGACGAGAAGTTTCAAGACGCAAGAGAAAGAAGAATGGATGTTGAGAGGATGATCGAAATAGCAGGACGGTACAAATCGATCTCCGACCTTCTCGAGGACCTTGCAGTGAGCGAAAAAATCGACATCGAGCGGGAGTCGGCGGAAAAGCAGCCGTCGGTAGTGCTCACCACGGTTCATCAGGCAAAGGGACTGGAATGGGAAGTCGTTTTCATTCTTGCCGTCAATCCGGGTGATTTCCCCAATTCTATGGCCATAATCGAGGGTTCATTAAGCGAAGAAGAGAGGATTTTCTATGTGGCCGTAACGAGAGCAAAAGATTATCTTTACATACTCAGGCAGAAAGGTGGCAGATCCAGACCTATGATAGGAAACAGATATGTCTTCAGAAGCGGACACGATTTTGTGGAGAAGTTGCCGAAAGACTGTTTTGAACGATGGGACGTTAGCTGGGATTTTTAGCCAATTTTGTGCTCCAATATAGAAGTAACTAGGAGGGAGAAGAAATGAACTCATTGTACTTACCACTCGTGGCAGGGATCATCTCTACAGTCTTTGCTTTCATTATGTTGCGGCGTACTCTAGGTTTTTCGCAGGGCAGTGACAGGATGAAAGAGCTTTCCAAGTATATTCAAGAAGGTGCCTCTGCATTCCTTGAAGAAGAAGCAAGAAAGATATTTCTTGTGGCGGTGATTCTGGCTGCCGTTCTCGGGATCATCTTTCAGTCGTTCAAATATCCGATAGTCTTGCTATTCGGAGCTCTTGTTTCTGAATTGGCAGGGGTAATAGGAATGTATGCGGCAACAAGAGCTAATGCAAGGGTGGCGGCCGGAGCGGGCACCGGACTCTCAAGCGCCTTCAAAGTAGCCTTTTCAAGCGGTTCAGTAATGGGGCTTGCAGTCGCCGGTTTCTCATTGACCGGTCTTGCGATTGTGATGCTGGTTTTCAAGAGCTCGTTCGTTTTCGAGAGCATAACAGATATCTCGAAAGCATTCGGGAGAATCTCCTATATAGATGGAGTGATGATCATCAGCTCGTACTCTCTCGGTGCCAGTCTGATAGCTCTGTTCGACAGGGTCGGCGGAGGTATGTATACGAAAGCCGCCGATATGAGTGCCGATCTCGTGGGTAAGATCGAGGAGCATATCGAAGAAGACGACCCCAGGAATCCAGCGACTATTGCCGACAACGTCGGTGACAACGTGGGAGATGTCGCAGGGCTCGGTGCAGACATTCTCGAGTCGTACGTAGCATCGATTGTATCTGCTATCGTACTTGCGATCTTTATGAAGTTCGCCGATCACGGAACGATGACAGAGTCTCAGTATTATGGGCTGATCATCCTTCCTGTTCTTATTGCCGGAGCGGGTGTGCTTGCCTCGCTGATCGGAGTTCTCGTTGTGGCGAACATGAAAACGAAGGATGCACAGAAGAGCCTGAGTTTCGGGAACTTATTTACTGGGGCTCTTGTTCTAGGATCTGTGGCGATTGTAATCGGAATTGCCGCACCGGACTATCCTTTCAAGGACAGTTTCATAATCAACCCCGAATTCGTTTCAAGGTGGAGACTGTTCTTCGCAATAGCTTCGGGACTAATCGCGGGGATAATCATCTCGAAGCTCAGTGAGTACTACACTTCCGATCAATACAAACCGACAAGAAAGCTTGCAAAGGATACTCAAAGCGGTGTTGCAATCAATATTACAGGCGGTCTTGCGCTTGGCATGGGCAGTACACTGTGGCCAGTGATAACGCTTGCAATGGCAATTCTTGCAGCTTACTGGTCTGCCGGTGTCTATGGAATCGCGATCGCCGCTCTTGGAATGCTTTCCTTTGTCGGATACATTGTTTCAGTCGACTCTTATGGACCGGTAGCGGACAACGCAGGTGGAATAGCTCAGATGGCCAATCTCGATCCGAAGGTCAGAAAGCTGACAGACAGATTGGATTCTGTTGGAAATACGACCGCTGCAATAGGTAAGGGCTTCGCCATAGGCTCTGCCGCCTTTGCAGCTCTGGCGTTGATAGTCTCATACATATGGGGCTCAGCAGGGACTGCAAATGAGATTGTGAACAATCCCGTAATCAACCTCGTAGAACCCTACACACTGATTGGGATTCTAATTGGCGGAATGCTTCCCTTCTTCTTCACTTCATTGTTGATCAAAGGGGTATCCGACACGGCCAACCTCATGATAGTGGAGATCCGCAGACAGTTCAAAGAGATTCCAGGAATCAGAACTGGCGAGGCGGTCCCTGACTACAAGAGATGTATAGAGATAACCACAAAGGGAGCCGTCAGCAGAATGCTTACTCCCGGTGTGGTCGCGATTGCTTCACCGTTCATAATCGGATTCCTCTTTGGCCGCTCTGCAGTTGCCGGCTTGTTGGTGGGTGGACTTTCGAGCGCAATAATGATAGCCATCTTCAGCGCCAATTCAGGCGGGGCCTGGGACAATGCCAAGAAATTCATTGAAACAGGCGAGTACGGAGGAAAAGGAACTCCAACGCATGAAGCGGCTGTTGTAGGCGACACCGTAGGAGATCCCCTAAAGGATACGGTTGGACCCTCAATGGATATTCTCATAAAGCTCATGTCTGTAGTTTCTCTGGTCTTTGGGTCTCTCTTCCCAGTTACACCATTCTTCATGTGAAGGAGAGATCTTTCATAAACGCGGCCTCATGGGCCGCGTTTTCTTTAGAATCGCTTCATTTCAAAGTATCGGCCGGCCGTGTTAGAATTCTCTCATGGAAACCAAGAAAGCTTTCAGCCTAATTTCGTCGTACGGTTTTTTTCTCTTTGGATTTACCTCAATAATACTCGGCAGCGCGCTCCCGGCAATCGAGAGAAGTTTCGGAATAGATCATCAGATGGCAGGCATTTTGCTTTCACTTCCAACACTCGCCTTCATGTCATCGGCCCTCGTTGTCAGTGCCCTTACAAATCGTCTGGGACCTTTTAAACTTCTTGCTATGGGTATCTTTTCTCTTACCGGGGGATTGACCGTTCTCTCGATTGGACGGTCGTTCGGACTTCTACTTATCGGAAGCATGGCCGTGAGCTTCGGAACTGGAGCCATGGAGACTTCAATCGGTATCGGAGTCTCTGGAATGAATTACAGAAAGCCCGGAGGAGCGCTCAACCTTATGCATTCATTATTTGCGGTTGGTTCTATTATCGCGCCCTTTCTCGTCGCTGCCTTTCTTGTGGATTACAACTCATGGTGGAAGCCATTTCTGGTAGGGCTTTTTGGAGCGGTTTTTCTTGTTGCGTTTGTGCCGTTTCTCTTCAGGATTCCCTTTGTTGGAACGAGTGAAAAGGCGACGCACTTCAAGAACGAGGTCTTTTCTCAGAAGATCTTCTGGCTCATCATGGCTGGAGTCCTTCTCTATGTGGGTTATGAGATCGGCTTCACTTCATGGCTCTCAAGCTTCGTTTTTGAGACAAAGGGCATTGATATGAGATATGCGAGTATCTTTCCCGCTCTTCTTTGGGCAGGAATATTCATCGGGCGATTACTTGCCGGATTCTTTGTCGATAAACTGGGATACGAACTTTCACTTCTAATGATGGTCATAATTGCTTTTGTGTCATTTGGAGCGGCTTTGCTTCTTCAATCGGCCATAGCTATCGGAGTGGCAGTAGTCTTTGCGGGGTTTGGTTTTTCAGGAACTTTCCCCACACTTCAGGCCGTTTTGATTTCTTCCATGAAGAATGGAATAGGCTTTGCTATTGGCATGTTTACAGTCGCTGCATCGATTGGCGGCGCAATAGCAAACTTCTTTGTTGGCTTCCTCGGTCATCAGTTTGGTATGATGGCCGGAGTTATCTTCATAATGTTTCTTATCTTCCTTGAGATAGTTGTAGTGCTTTTAATAATGAGGCTTAGGGCGGTGAGAGGAAATGCATAAGAAGGTCATAGTGGTTGGTGCTGGACCTGCCGGTCTGGCGGCTTCAAGAACGCTTCTTAGAGAGGGTATTGAGTTCACCCTTTTAGATTCTCGAAGCTTTCCCAGGGAGAAAGGTTGCGGTGGAGGGCTTACACCTCGAGCTCGAAGAACTATCTCACAGATATTTCCTGAATTAGAAATAGATGGTTTTGAAAGTTTTGAGCTTGCATTAAGCAAGATTTCAGATGGAGCAGTTAAGCATCTGGTGACACTGGTTTCAAAAAAGCCGATATTCACGACCGTAAACAGAAGGGAATTCGATAACACTCTGCTGGAATCAGTCATTGAAAGAGGGGGAGAGTTTGTCAGCTCAAGAGTTAGAGAAGTGAACAGGAGCGGAGATGGTTTCGTGGTTCGAACGGAAGATTTAGAGTACACCGCAGACTATGTGATAATAGCTGCAGGAGTATTCGGAGCGAAACTTTTGGGGCAGGAACCGCCATGTTACACTATTGCATCCCACGGTAACAGCTCTCCCACAGCGAGTGCTTCGGTCATTTTTATTCAGGACGGATACCTTTGGAGTTTTCCGGGAGAATCTTACGATTCAGTCGGGGGTGGAACTTACCCGGACTGCAGACTGCTCCCATCTTTCGACGAGATGAGCACAAGGATAAAGAAGTGCTTTGATGAAGAGCTTATACTTAATGGAACACCTGTTCCACTTTTCAATAGTGATTTAGTCCTCAAACTAAACAATGTTGAGACGGGCCTTCTCTTTACAGGGGACAGCGCAGGTCTTATCGACAACTGGATAGGTGCGGGGATTGACTTTGCACTTGATTCGGGGAGGCAGGCGGCCCTGTCGATTGCTGAAGACGGTTACAAGGGAAAGACCGCAAACGAAAGATACCTGGAAAGGCTCTTCCCTATTGCGAGGCATCTGCAGATCGCAGACGCCTTCAGGAAGAAGTTCAACGCTAATCTTGATGAGAAACTAGATCTTCTTAAAGGAAGAACGGCTGGCAAACTGTTGATCAATTATTTGAGCGGTTATGTGAAAGATCCTTACTGGCTCACCTTGAAGAGTCTCTTCACGAGTGGAGTCAAGAGTCGCTCAACACATAACTGAAGTTGCTCTGGACAGTATCTCCCTTATTCCATCGTTTGCAACTTCTCCCTCGATCAATCTCATCAACCTTTCTCCGTAAGAATTGGCGATTTCCATGTTGTGAGTTATCATGATTATCGTTATGTCATATTCTATGTTGATTCTGGCCGTCAGTTCCATAACTCTTAAGGCGCTGTCCGGATCAAGTGCAGCCGTATGTTCGTCAAGAAGCAGCAGTCTGGGCTTCGACAAAATGGCCATTACCATTGCAAGAGACTGTTTCTGTCCGCCCGAGAGTTCTCCCGCCTTGGTTTTCATTCTGTCTTCCAGTCCAAGGCCGAGATCCTTGAGAAGAGATATCGCCTCCTCTTTGACAGAACTGAACCTGAAGGGTCTGTTGCCTTTCTTCGATGCGATTATCAGGTTCTCGGCTATTGTAAGAGCCGGGAATATTCCCGTATTTGGGTCCTGATAGACTCTTCCAATAAACTCCGCAAGCCTGTGAGGCTTCATACAATTCATGGTCTTGTCGTCGATTATATATAGACCCGAAGTAGGCTGAACCTCGCCAAGAATTACTTTCAGAAGCGTTGACTTCCCTGCCCCATTGGGTCCTACTATTGTCAGAAACTGCCCTTCGGGAATTGTCAGACTTACATTCTTCAGAGCGACTCTTTCATTTTCCATTCCCTGATTGTATACGACCGTCAGATCTTTGAATTCGACCATAACCTCTTCACCTCCTGTTTCACCTTCCGCTTCCCCCCGCTTGAGGAAAGCTGACGTAATCCAATTACCGTGATTATGAAGACTGCTGTGAGTAGTTTCATATCGCTTGCAAGAAAGCCTATTCTGTAACCGTATCTCATTGCCAGAGATAGTAGTGCCTGATAGATAACACCTCCGACTATCGGAGATAGAAGTCCGTAGAACAACTTGACTCTCCCTAGAAGTATCTCGCCCATTATTACCGATGCCAGTCCCGTAACAACCATTCCCTGACCGATTGTGGCATCAGAGAAACCGCTGTAGAGAGCAAAAAGACCTCCGCTCAAACCTATTACACAGTTGGCAATGGTAAGCCCCGCAATGGCAAGAACATTCTGCGAGATTCCAAAGGAAACCACCCCTGAGGGATTGCTGCCAAAAGCTCTCAGTGTCATTCCCGGATCCGACTTTAAAGCAACAGACAGAACTACGATCACAGCAGAAATCACCAGAATTATGAGCATCAAATCCGAGCCATCGAGATCGTTGTTGAAGATATTCTTGGCGACAACGGTAGTTCTTGACTCTCTCTTCTCAGCATCTATGTCGATCTCTCCAAATAAACTCTCCAAACCTGTGCTTCCGCTCATCTCTTCGAAACTCTGGGTTGCTCTCTCTGGAACGACTCTAGGAACAGGGAGATTGGGGCCACCCATTACCCTGAGATTTACTGAGTAAAGCATTGTCATGACTAGTATTCCGGCTAAAAGAACGTTGATCTTGAGTTTTCTGTGGATGGTTCCGGTAATACTCCCCGCAAGCGCCCCGGTCCCTGCCGCTAATGCAATCGCTATCCAGGCAGGTAGACCGGAAACAATTGCTCTTACGGCAACCGCTGCACCCAGTGCAAAGGATCCATCCGTTGTGAGATCTGGAAGATCAACTATTCTGAATGATATGTACACTCCCAGGGCCATGAGGCCAATTATCAATCCCTGTTCCAGAATCGCCATCTTACTACCTTTCGGTCTCTACACCATCAGTTACTATGAGATTGGCTAGATCCAGAACTGATTGTGGAATTTCAACACCGATTTCTTCGGCTATGTCTGTGTTTACGAAAAGAATCAGGGAATCCTGCCCAAGTATCTTTGTCTCAAGTTCCGATGGAAGAGCGCCCTTGAGAATCTCAACGACAAGTTGCCCGGTAGCTCTACCTATCTGATAGTAGTTGAATCCAAAGCCTATCAGGCCGCCGGATCTCGCGATGTCGATATCGGCTGCGACGATTGCGATATTCTCTCTCAAAGCTACTTTAGAAATCGATTCTATGCTTGAGGCCGCAGTGTTGTCAGTACCGATGTAGATTGCATCGACGTCTTTGATCTGCGCATTGAGTGAGGCGACCATTTCAACTGTCGTGGAGCCTGTGATATCAATTAGCTTCAGCCCAAGAGCGTCACAGGCCTCTTTAGCAAATTCCCTTATCGTGACCGAATTTGCCTCTCCCGAGTTATAGATGATCCCGACAGTTTCAACGTCGGGAAGAGTCAGTGTCAAAAGCTGCAGCTGAGTCTTCACAGGTGTCATGTCACTTATTCCAACCACATTTCCAGAATTCTTTCCAAAGGCAGGTACAAGACTTGCACTGACTGGATCCGTAACTGCACTGAAGACTATTGGAATGGTCTTCGAGGCATTTACCAGCGCTTGTGCAGATGGTGTGGCAATACCCACCATTACTGCAGCGTTTGTCGAAACGAACTGTTTGGCAATAGTAACCGCGGTTGAAACCGAACCCTGAGCGTTCTGAAAGTCGATTACAATGTTCTCTCCGTGCTTAAAGCCGTTCTCTTCGAGTACGTCGATTACCCCATCCCTAACCGCATCGAGTGCCGGGTGTTCAACGATTGCCGTAATTCCAACCGTCTGCATAGATAAACCAAGAACTCCAACAAGTAGCACCAAACATACAAGAACCCGCTTCATTCTACATCCCTCCTGATATAAAAAAAGAGAGGACGTTTCTCACGTCCTCTCTCTTTATACTCTCTAGTGTATTTTAACTCAAGCACACACTGGAGGAGTCCGAAGAAAGGACGTTCCTCCTAAACCAATAAGCGTATACGTAGCTTACAAATGCCGCTCGAGTCATCGCATTAACCTCCGAATATCTTGATGAGAAGTTTATACCACAAATGAATGTTACGGATCAAGAATAAAGACGAACGTTTTGTTTCCTTTAGGTTCTCTCTTCTCTTGAATACGGTACTCCCAGTGACGCCGGAGCTCCCACCTTTCTCTTCAGTGTCTCTGTAGAGGTGAAGAATAGAACGACGATCGTGAGAAGATATGGAAGCATCTTCAGAAAGTCGGGCGAAATATGCGCCCCGACTGCCTGCAATCTCAATCCGAGAGCAGTGATTCCTCCGAATAGATAAGCTCCGATCAATGCCTTAGCGGGATCCCATGTGGCGAACAGCACGAGAGCTATGGCAATCCATCCTCTTCCTGCAGTCATGTTCTCGATCCACATGGAGTTGTAAGCTAGCGAAAGATAAGCTCCCCCGATGGCCGTGATGGAACCTCCCAGTATCGTGTAGAAGTATCTCACCGCAAATACGTTTATTCCTTTGGCATCTGCAGCATCTGGAGATTCGCCCACTGCGCGAAGCGTAAGCCCCGGTCGAGTCTTGTATATGAACAACCACATGAGTGGAACCATAATGAAGCTTATATAGACCAGGAGATCATGGTTGAATAGGATCTGACCAATATATGGAACCTCGGAAAGAACGGGGATCTTTATCGGTTCAAAACGCCTGGCGATTACACCGATATAGTCCTTTCCCCAGAGTCCGCTGAGGCCAGTGCCGAGCATCGTTATAGCAAGTCCGCTCACGATCTGATTTACTCTCAGAGTCACTGTGAAAAAGGCGTGGACCAGACCGAGAATAGCCCCTGCAAGCATCGCAACCAGAATTGCCGCTAGTAGACTTGACGTCTGGTAAGAAGCTACAAAGCCTCCAATCGCCCCAATAAGCATAAATCCTTCAAGGCCGAGATTCATGACGCCCGACCTTTCAGTAAATATCGTGCCGAGGACCGCAAAAAGCAGCGGAGTTCCCGCCCTAACGGTAGCGCTGAGTGTCGAGAGAATGAAAGACTCGATATTATTCATTCGTAACTGCCTCCTCTCTCGATACCCTAAATCTGTATTTGGAAATTGCCTCTCCTCCGAGAAGGCTGAAAAGTACCAATCCCTGGAACACAGATATTAGAGCCATCGGCAGCTTATAGAACATCTGAAGCTGATCATTCCCTACGAGCAGCCCGCCGAAGAGAAATGCGACAAGGAGAATTGCAATTGGGTTCAGCTTGGCCAGCCAGGCTACGATGATTGCAGTGTAACCATATCCGGGAGAGAATCCGTGCTGCAATCTGTGCTGAATTCCCATCATCTGTACGGCTCCTCCCAGCCCCGCTATTGCTCCGCTGACAACGAGCGCAATGATCGTGTACTTTATTATGCTGATCCCCGAGTATCTGGCAGCCTGAGCGTTGTCTCCGACGATTTTCGAATTCATCCCCCATCTAGTCCGCTTATAGACGTAGTAAAGGACTATCGCAAGGGCAACCGCAATAAAGAAGCCAACGTGGAACTCGCCTTTGAAAAGAGTCGGTAACCTTGCTTGATCAGGGAAGGGAGCCGTCCCGGGGAAGCCATATCCCTTGGGGTCTTTCCACGGTCCGTAGACAAGATAATCCACCCAGAATATTGCGACATAGTTGAGCATGAGAGTTACCACTATCTCGTCGGTCTTTGCAAAAGCCTTCATCAATGCGGGTATTAAGGCCCAGATTCCGCCCGCTGCCGCTCCGAGGACTGAAATAAGGAGAATCATCAATACCGGTGAAGTGACATCTTTGAACAAATAAAGAGCTCCCCAAGTAGCGGCCAATGCTCCCATATAGAGCTGGCCTTCACCTCCGATGTTCCATATCTTCATTCTATAAGCAAATGACAGACCCAATCCTACAAAAGCGAGTGGGACCATTCTCATTAGCGTGCTGAAGATTCCATACTTGTTGGCAAATGGCCATGTAAGCATTTCTTTGTATGCTTCAAACATTTCGCGGAAAGCAAGCGAGAAATTCCCCAGCCGTCCATAGAAAAACACCAGCAAGATTATACCCATAATAACCAGAGCAATAGCTACCGAAAGGATGGGAACAAGGACCGAGGAGTATTTAGGAACTGTCAGTCTCTTCTCGATTCGTATTTTCACGCTATCTCCCCCTGCTTTGAGCCGGCCATCATGAAACCGATCTCCTCGGTGAATTTCGGATCGGGAGGCGTGTATCCCATTATTTCTCCCTCATAGATTACTGCAACCCTGTCTGAAAGCCTGAAAATCTCGTACAGTTCGCCGGCCAGGAGCAGAATGGCCGCTCCGCGCTCTTTGTGAGCAAGAAGAGTTCTGTAAACAAACTCCATGGCTCCTATGTCAAGGCCTCTTGTGGGGTGCTCCGCAACGATGAGGCAGGGTTTAGTGGACAGTTCCCTTGCAAGGACTAGTTTCTGCAGGTTTCCGCCTGAAAGAAATCTTGAGGGTGTCCTCGTCGAAGGAGTCGATATCGAATAACTGCTGATCAATTCTTCTGTAGCCTTATGCATTGCGCGTATATTGACGTTGAAGGGTGACTGAGGAATGTAGTTGGAGTAAGCGTTCTTCATGAACATATTTTCCGTTATTGACAACGAAGGACAAGTTGCAAGCGCTCTTCTGTCCTGAGGAATAAATGCCACACCTTCTTCAATTCGCTGAGCGATATCGGTAGAATTGAGTTCCTTGTCGTTCAAGAAAACGGTTCCGTGGGTTGGTTTTCTCAGACCGTATATTGCTTCAGCCAGCTCTCTCTGCCCATTTCCGGCAACCCCCGCGATTCCCAGTATTTCGCCCGATCGAATGCTCAAGCTAAGCTCTCTTACAGCTTCCAGATTCTTATCGTTCTTGACCGTCAACTTTTCGACCTCGAGAACTGTCTTCCCGGGTTCGGTCTTAGGCTTGTCGAAATCAAGAAGTACATCTCTGCCTACCATCATTCTTACCAGGGATCTTCTATCAATTGAACTTCTCTCTTCAGTTCCAACAAACCTGCCGCCTCTCAATACCGTCACCCTGTCGCTAATCTGAAGCACCTCGTCCAGTTTGTGACTTATGAAGATGACTGAAGAGCCTTCACTCACAAGCTTTCTTATTGCTTTGAACAAGACTTCTGTCTCTTGAGGAGTAAGTACGGCCGTTGGCTCGTCAAGAATGATGACTTTTGCGCCGGTATAAAGCAGCTTTAGAATCTCGATTCGCTGCTTCTCCCCGACAGAAAGAGTCCAGACTCTAGCCCTGGGGTTCACTGGAAGGTCGTAGCTTTCTCCGAGTTTCTTTATAATTGATTCCACAGTCTTGGTTTTAACGAAGAAACCCATCTCTTTCAGACCGAGCACAACATTTTCAGCCACAGTGAACGAAGGCACGACTGTGAAATGCTGCTGGACCATTCCGATTCCATACTTCAGCGCGTTGTGAGGAGAAGAAATGGAGATTCGCTGACCTTCCATGAGAATCTCTCCCTTGTCCGGTTTATATATGCCGAAGAGAATATTCATGAGAGTCGTCTTACCTGCCCCATTTTCTCCCAGCAGAGCATGGACTTCACCTTTACGAAGATCGAGCGAAATATTATCGTTTGCTAAAATACCAGGAAAGGCCTTTGTGATGTTTCTCATTTCAAGAACTGGAAGCTCAGCCAAGAAAAATCACTCCAAAGAAAGAAATTGAGGGGCCGGGCGGCCCCTCACAATTTTACTGGATCTTTCCCACTACGTTGCTTACAAACCAATCCATGCTGAGAAGCTCTGCATCGGTAGGCTTCTCGCCTTTTCCGTATCTAAGTGCACCCGTCTGGTCGTAAACTGGCCCGTCGAAGGGATGCATAAGCCCCTGGATGATTGCCTCTCTCATCGACATCACAAGCTTTGCGATACCTTCGGGGACGAGGTCACCGATGAAGATGTCTACAACGCCTTCCTTGATGCCTCCCCAGTATTGTTCGTTGGTCCAGGTATCCTCAATCACGTTTCTAACTACGTACTCGTAGAAAGGACCCCAATCCCATACAGGAGCTGCGAGGAATGCGTTTGGAGCGAAGGCACTCATGTCGCTGTTGTATCCTATTGAAAGCGCGCCTCTGTCTTCTGCCGCTTGCTGTGGAGAGGGTGAATCCTGATGCTGTGTGATAACATCTGCGCCCACATCAAGAAGAGATTCTGCGGCTTCCTTTTCTCTCGCAGGATCGAACCAGGTGTTGGACCAAACAACATGAACCTTTGCATCGGGATTGACGTACTGCACACCCATCGCGAATGCGTTGATTCCGCGGATAACCTCGGGTATTGGATATGCGGCAACGTAACCGATAATATTGCTCTCAGTCATCGCTCCGGCGATGAGTCCACTGAGAAATCTTGGCTCGTACATTCTGCCGAAATAAGTCCCCAAATTGTCGGTAGTCATGTAACCGGAACAGTGCATGAAGGTTGAATCCGGGAAAGCCTGCGCAACCTTGACCATGCTGTCCATATAACCGAAGCTTGTTCCGAAGACAAGGTCATAACCTCTCTGAGCGTATCCTCTGAAAACAACTTCCGCTTCTGCCCCTTCAGGAACGCTCTCAATGAAATCAGTTACAACCTGGTCCCCAAAGACTTCCTCGACGTGAAGCCTGCCGGCATTGTGCATGGTGCTCCAGCCACCGTCGCCGACCGGTGCTACGTAGATAAAAGCTACTTTCAGTGGTGCCGCCATCAGCGCCGCTGCAATCAGCAGTACCGAGAAGAACAAGAAAATCTTCCTCACTGTCATTACCCCCTTTGTAGTGAAATTAGGTTATCATGATGTAGAAATTATACCTTTATGAGATTGTCAATCCAAATCGAAAGCCGATGAGTAATCGAGAAAAAGCTTGAGTGTATAAGTCTATTAGAACAGCTTTCCGCGACATTTGGGGTACTTCTCATTAAGATAGTTTGAGACTTCTCTTCGCGGTGGTAAAATATCATGAAGGAAGTGTTGACGTTTATAGAGAATAGAGAAGGAGGCTGACTATGATAACAGCAAGAATGGAAAAGGAAATCAACGCCCAGATAAAGGCTGAGTTTGAATCTGCGTTCATTTACATGGGTATGGCTGCCTGGGCTCACAAGAACGGATACTTTGGAACAGAGAACTTCATGTGGAAACAGGCAAAAGAGGAAGAAGAACACGCAATGAAGTTCATTGATTACCTTAAGGACGTAGATGCAACCGTTGAGATTCCTGGCATTGAGAAACCGACCATTGACTACAAGTCGATTTTGGATGTGTTCGAAAAAGGGCTCGAGCATGAGAAATACATCACTTCAAGGATTAACAATCTCGTCACAATTTCCGATGAAGACGGGGATTACGCAACGAATGACTTTCTTCAGTGGTATGTCACGGAGCAAGTGGAAGAGGAGAAGACGTTCAGGAACATAGTGAAGAGGCTGAAAATGGTAGGCGATCACGTGAATGGAATCTTCATGATTGATTCGAAGCTCGAAGAGAGATAGAACTCTGCGGGATGCTCAGGCATCCCGCTTTCATTTCTCACCGGACGGCACCAGCTCGAGATGAAAGGGGGATGAAAATGCGGAGACTGCTTTCTCTAATCTTCATTTTCTTTTTTTCAACTCTAGTACTTGCTTCTAGTTTTCAACTCACGATTCTCCACACGAGTGACATTCACGGAAATGTCTTCCCAATAGATTATGCGACCGGGGAGCTCGCCGATGTCGGTCTGGCAAGAGTATCGAGTTTCGTCAATCTTGTGAAATCGATGAATTCAAATACCATCGTCATAGATACAGGCGATCTAATTCAGGGAACCCCTTTTTCATACTACTTTGCAAGAATAGATGACTCCACTGCCAATCCGGTAATAAGGGCCATGAACATTATAGGATTTACCGCTTCCACTATAGGGAGTCACGAATTCAGCTACGGGCCAAAGCTTCTGGAGGAGGCTGTCTATTGCGCAGAGTTCCCCTTTCTCTGTGCAAACATAGTCTTTGAAGGCAGTGAAGATCCTGTCTTTCCCCCCTATGAGATACTCACCCTCGAAAGTGACGATGAGAAGTTAAGGATCGCGATTCTCGGTCTTACTTCGACTATCATAAAGAAATGGGGAGATCCCGAACATATAGCGGGCCTTTCCTTTCTCGATCCCGTGTGTGTCGCTGAGAAATATCTTCCTTTGCTGAGAGAAGAGGCAGATGTAATAATACTCGCTTACCACGGAGGCTTTGAAAGAGATCTGTCAACTGGGGAGCCCACTGAAGACTTTTCTGGAGGGAATGTCGGTTACGAGATACTAGAAAGAGTTGATGGAATTGATGTGATGTTAACCGGTCATCAGCACAGGACAATTTCGGAGATAGTAGATGGAGTTGTGGTCTCTCAGCCTTCGAGTCGGGGAAGCTTCGTCGGCAGAGTTGAGCTGGGATTTGAGAAGAGAGACGGTCGCTGGCAGATCGTCGACAAGTCCGTAAATCTCGTGTCGATGGCGGCGTATGATGCTGACAAAGCTTTGCTGGAGATATTAGGTGATTTCGAGAACCGCGTTCAGAGCTGGCTCGATCAGCGTGCCGGTTTCTCCATAGGAGACTTTTATATAGGAAACCACCTTGAAGCTAGATTGAGAGACAATGCTCTTATTGAGTTTATCAACAGGGTGCAGATGGAAGCGACAGGAGTAAGTATTTCATGTGCCTCGATCCTAACGGAGGAAATTACCGGATGGAAGACAGGCCCCATCACCATTCGTGATATTATTTCTGTCTATCCCCATTCAAATACCCTAAAAGTCCTTCAAGTGACCGGCGCAGATATCAAGGCCGCCCTCGAGAAAAGCGCCGAATACTTCACTTGCATTGACAACGAAATCGCTCTCAAGCAGAGTGGGCTGACTCCAAAACCGATCCACTATGAATATGACATGTGGGAGGGAATCGAGTACATCATCGCCGCGGATAGACCTGTCGGAGAAAGAGTTCTCAGCATAAGGCGAAATGGAAAGCCTCTCGAGATGAACGAGACTTATAAGATCGTCTTGAACAGCTATCGAGCAGGGGGCGGAGGCGGATATCCCATGTTTGAAGGCAGGCCCGTTCAAAAGGAGATAATGCTCGACATCTCGGAAATCATGACGGATTACGTGCTGCACAGGTATGTAATTAACGCTACCGTAGACAACAACTGGTCAGTGGGAACGGGATTCATTCATACGATAGGGTGGAACGAGACATTGAGATCTATTGCCGAAATGTATGGAATTAGCACCTCTGAAATTATGGAATACAACCTAGACCTCACAAGAGTTCGAAGTATCCCGACTGGCACAGAGCTGATAATCTACAGACCTGCGATTCCGTGAACTTTTACCTTCTGGCTGCACTGGAAGAATCATAGAAGAGTGGCGACAACTCTTAAGGCGTTTTTTTGTTAAGGTCTCTAGTCAGTGCGGGAGAGAAACTGCCTAACTTCTTCGATATATTCGAACGGCTTTTCGAGATGATGCTCATGTGAAGACTCTTCAAATACCTTCATAATGGCGTTCGGAAACTTCTCTCTGTAGAAGGCAGTTGTCTCTGGCGTTGCCTCGTCGTACTCCCCGCAGGTCAGTAGAACGGGGGAGTTTATTTCGCCGAGATTTGAACTGCAGTCGTAACCCTTCAGGATACCAGTTACCGTGAATTCGCTCGGTCCGTACATGTAGTTGTAGACGTCTTCCCCCATGCCTGCGACGGCCTCATTCATGCACTCTGGCCAGGGTTCCATTCTGCAAACGAACTTGCCGTAGAACTCCGAAACTGCTTCCTGATAATCTATTTGAGTGAAGTCTCCGCTAATTTCTGCTCTACTAATTGCCTCTATCGATCTAACTGAAAGCGTCTTCATTAGCCTTCTGGCATCGCCTTCGAATCTTGAAATACTCATTGCCGGCCCTGAGAGAACCATGCTTTTGAGAGTCTCCGGATACTTCAGAGCGTATTCACAGGCAAGAATTGTCCCCCAGGACTGCCCCAGCAAATGAATTTCCGAGTAGCCCAACTCATTTCTCAAGAGCTCTATCTCCTCGACAAAGCGCTCAATTCTCCACAGAGATTTGTCTGAAGGTCTGTCTGACTTCCCGCAACCTAACTGGTCGTAGAATACCACTGGTCTTTCGTTCTCAAGCATTGCGAGTGTCTCCAAATAGTTGTGAGGAACACCGGGACCGCCATGAATCGTCAGCAGTGGGATACCTTTACTATCTCCACCCTTAACTTCATACCACAGTCTCCCTCCCGGAACCCTGACAAATCCTTCCATCGTTCTTCCCCTTTAAGTGATTGCTTCTGAATTGAACAAGTGTAACAGCCAGCAAACAGCTAGATTCGCAGCTAAAACGGGCAAAGCCACACGCCTAACCAGTGAGAATGCGAAGACCCGAATCTTTGGTTCAACCTGCCTCTCATGCAAAACCCAGGATCAAATCCAGTATATCACTGCAGAATGAGAGTCTGATCCTTCGTAAACCGAGGAGACAATCAAGAATAATTTATTGCTCAAAGCAAAGAATAACTTACAGCGAACTAATAATTTTTCAGATAAGAAGGATATTTGGCTCTATTCGACCAATGAGGTCTGTAATCGTCCTTCGTCGAATTACATGAGACATCAGCGGAATTCTTCAACAACGGCTGTCATTGATATAATTATCGTGGGCATTCCAGAATAGTATTTGTCAATTTATTTCCAAAAGGGAGGTAAAGCTATGAGACATGTCAGGCGTTCGGTAATGCTTCTTCTTCTACTTACAGTAATTCTTGGAGGAGAAGCGCTTCTTGCAGGGCTAACCTATGGTTATGTAACTCCGGGACCCGATACGTGGTACAGAAAGGATGTTGAAGGATTCGAGTATGCGGCAAGTCTCGTTGGCGTGGAAGTTGTCGTACTTAACTCCGACTATGATACAGAGAAAGAGATCACAAATATCAACACTCTGGTAAATATGGGTGTTGACGGAATGTGTGTCTTCTCTTTCAACCCTAATGGTGCTTTCATCGCCGCAAGAGAAGCTGCGAAGGCAGGAATACCTCTAGTGGTTACAGATAACGTTGGTCAGGTCCTCCAGTCAGATGACGATATCGTTGCATGCATCGACTTTGACTGGGAGGGAATGGGAGTAAACATTGCCAACTACATCGCAGATAAGTATCCCGGCGAAAATGTCGCATGCATCATGGGACTTTTCGAACACGTTCCCGTTCAGATGTTCAGAAACACTTTCGAACCGAAGGTTAAAGAACTGGGAAAGAACGAGATCGTTGCTATCAGAGATGGTCAGTACACTCCGACAGTCGCTGTCGATCAGGCTCAGGATTTGATCGAGTCCGGTTACGAATTCTCCAACCTCTTCATCTTCAATGAAGAAATGGCGGCGGCAGTAGTCAGAATGCTTAAGACAAGAGGTCTGTTAAACAACCCGATCAGGGTAATCACGACAAATGGTGCGCCTTACGGAATTGAGCTTATCAAAGAAGGAAGCATCGATTACTCAATCTCGACTTCACCTGGTTGGGAAGGATTCGTATCATTCCTTGCGCTCCATGCTTACACTCAGGAACTAATAACCGATGTGAATCAGCAGATCCTCCTGCCAAACACTCCGATCACTCCCGAAACGATAGACGACAAGACGAAGGTAGTTCCCTGGGATGTCGATCCAGTCTGGATAGATCTGACAAGAGAGTACTTCCCTCAATACAATTCGCTTTACTGACAAAGAAACGAGATTCCAGGGGGGATGAGAGCGGAGCTCTTCATCCCCCCTTTTAGATAATCTTTAGATAAGGGTGAAGATATGCAGAGAAATCCGATAGTCGAAATGGATAAGGCAACAAAGATTTACGGAAATCACAGGGCACTCGATGACGTATCCTTTGAGCTTCTTCCTGGAGAGGTGCATTGCCTGGTTGGAGAGAACGGGGCCGGAAAGTCTACTTTAATCAAAATTCTTTCCGGAGCGATTTCACCCGAGGCCGGACTGATCAAAATCGATGGGAAAGAAATCGAAGGCCTAACTCCCCGTCAGTCGATCGAAATGGGTATCTCCACAATATATCAGGATGCCGAACTGGTAGACTCTCTTACCGTTTCCGATAATGTCTATCTCGGCGATGAGTTAGCGGGGAGACTTCCCTTTGTTGTTGACAGCAAGAGACAGATGGAGAAAGTAAATGAAATTATCGAGACTCTGAAGATGCACCTTCCGACCGGTGTTCTTGTAGAAGAGCTCTCGGCCTCTCAGAAGCAGATGCTTCAAATTGTCAAAGCTCTTTATAGAGACGCGAAGGTTTTAATAATGGATGAACCAACGAGCTCACTGGGAATGGACGAAACGAAGGCTCTCATGGATATCGTGAGAAATTTGCGAAATCGCGGTATCGGCATCGTATATATATCCCATTATCTTGAGGAGATATTCGAAATAGGAGACAGAGTAACGGTTCTTAAGGATGGGAGGAGTATGGGTACTTTCTCGATTGAAAACATAACCGTTGAAGAGATCATCAGGAAAATGGTGGGAAGAGATGCCTCCCTGTTTTACAGGAGAAGGAAAGTTGATATTGGCGATTTTGCTCTTGAAGTGAATAGCATTACCAGCTGGGGAGTAGTCGACAATGTCACTTTTTCAGTAAGGAAGGGAGAGATTTTCGGAATTGGGGGACTGGTCGGATCGGGGAGAAGTGAACTGGTAAATATTCTCTTCGGTGCGGACAGGGCCGATGAAGGAGAGATAGTCCTAAACGGCAAAAAGCTGAAGGTAAAGTCCCCGCAGGATGCTGTTAAGCACGGAATCGCTTTGATTACTGAGGATAGAAAGAAACTGGCTATGCTTGGGGGCAGAGATATCGTTGAAAATACGGCTCTTGTGCACAGCGAGAATTTCAAGGGCTTTCTTCTCGATCGCAAGGAAGAAGATAAACTTACTGATGACATTGTGAACAAGCTCTCTGTAGCAGCACAGGACAAGTCGCAAAAGATCGAGGAGCTTTCCGGAGGAAATCAGCAGAAGGTTATTATAGGTCGTTGGCTGATTGATGACTCGGAAGTCTATATATTCGACGAACCTACAAAAGGCGTAGACATCGGAGCAAGAGAGCAGATCTATGAGTTAATCATTGAGCTCGCCGAACGAGGCAAATGCATAATCATGGTCTCATCCGATATGCCAGAATTGCTTTCGATGAGCGACAGGATTGGGGTCATGAGGAACGGAAGATTGGTCGATATTGTACAAAACAAGGACATAGAAGAAGAAGATATGATAAAACGTTTCATAGGTGTCTAGAGCTCGCGGGAGGGAATACGATAATGAGTAAGGATGACACGATGGTGCAGAAAAGAAGAATTCTTTCGAGAAAGAGAAGCTCGATTCTCAAGAGCCAGTGGTTCTATCTGCTCATTGCAGAAGTGACAATAGCCATAATTACGGGGCTGGTCAACCCAAGATTTTTCACAACAAGCAATGTGATGAACATTCTTGAACAGATAGCCGTTCTCGGTATCGTTTCTTCGGGGATGACTTTGCTGATAATATCCGGCGAGATAGACATCTCAGTCGGAGCGAATATCGGTCTTTCTTCTGTTGTTATGGCAATGATGATAAAAGCGGGGTACGGCTACCTTCTCGCAGTCCTTGTTGGAATAGCTCTAGCCATATTCAACAGCCTATTAGTTGGAATAACTGCGAGAGCATTCAAGGCCCCCTCATTCATTACTTCATTAGCCTTCATCAGTGTCTTTCAAGGAGTTGCTCTTGCAATAACCAAGGGATCTTTTCAAACAATATACGGTCAATTTGAGTTTGTCGGTACTTTCAGACTCTGGCAAATTGTTCCGTTGAGCTTTCTGATTAGTATCGCAGCATACATTGTGATGCACTTCATGCTGTCGTATACGAAGCTTGGAAGACGAACTTATGCAGTCGGAAGCAATCCATCGGCCGCCTTCCTTTCCGGTATTTCCGTCAACAAAGCAAAGCTTACTGCCTTCGCACTTAACGGTTTGTTTATCGGTGTTGCCTCAATGGTATTGCTCTCGAGAATTGGAGCCGCCCAACCTTCAACGGGCAGTGGGACAGAACTAAAGGCGATTGGAGCCGTCGTTATTGGAGGCACTCCACTTGCGGGAGGAAAAGGCCGGATAATCGGGACCTTCTTTGGCGTTCTGCTGATGGGAATAATATCTAATTCACTCAATATGCTCAGGGTGAATCCTTACTTCCAGACGGTGACTTTCGGTGTGCTGATAATAGCTTCCCTTGCAGTGAGTGTTCTGAGTTCCTACAAAAAGAAGGAGAAGATTAAGCCACAATCCGTAAGGGAGGAGAACTCATGAAACCACAGAACTATGTCTTGATCAATCAGGAGATTGAGAAGAAGTTCGTCCAGGAAAAGAAAAGGAGACCCGAGCGATTTGAACGCAGGCTTTCCCTTTCGTGGAGTATCTGGATGTTTGGCACCGAGCCTATCGAAGATTCTCTCGAAAGACTGCAAAGAAACGGCCTTGAGTATGTCGAGATAAAGGGCGACACGTCGATACCGAAGGAAAGGATGAAACGAGCCCTTGAGACCTACGGTATAAGAGTTTCCGGAGCCTGCGGCATGTTTTCGCCTGAAAGGGATCTCTCGAGCACTTCAGTAGACTCGCAAGAGAACGCTATCGATTACGTTCGTCGAGTTTCTCGATACGTGGCCGATCTCGATGGAGTGTACATGATTATCGTTCCTGGGGCGGTGGGAAGGCCCGAAGCAGTTGACAACCTCGAGATCGAAAGAAGTGCCGAAGCTTTGAAGCGATGCGTTTGCTTTTTCGAGAATACTGGAGTTAAGCCTGCAATAGAACCGATAAGGTCGGCCGAAGTAAGTCTGGTCCACACGATCGACGAAGCTCTGAAGTATTTGGAGAAGGTCGATGAACCGTCTATAAACTCTATAAATGGCGACATATACCACATGCTGAACGGAGAAAGAAATGTCGGCGAGGCTATTCTGAAGTGCGGTGAGAGACTTGTGAATCTTCATATTGCCGACAGCAACAGAGATGCGCCCGGAAAAGGCCAGATAGATATTGATACTGCGATTATGGCAGCCTACCTCACCGGTATGAATAAAGAAGGAAGATTCATCACATTTGAACCCCTTGGTCCTTATCCCGACCCATACGTTCTCTCAACGGGTCCGTGTAATGTCGAAGTAATGGATCGGCTGGTCAAAGATTCAGTTGAATACTTCAGAGAGCGTGAAGAAATAGTCCGCTCACTGTAAATTTGGAGGAATTGCCATGAAGATTGGTTTTCACACAGATGCTTTCAATTCGGCGGTGTTTAGTTTCGAAAAGGCGCTAAATTGGGCCAAAGAAAATGATGTGCATTATATCGAACCGGGCATAATCGACGGTGTTTCATGGATTCACGGTCTCGGATACTTTCCCCACATCTCGCTATCCGAGGACCCACTTAGAACGAAGATCAAGATGGAAGAGTACGGAGTCCGTTTTTCTCAGATAGATTCGGCCTATCCCCTCTCCGGCAATGAAGGCTTCTACAACGGCGTTCCCTACGTTCTTAAATCGATCCCGTGGGCGAAACTTGCCGAGTGCCCAAACATCGCAACAACAGACGGTCTTAAAAAGCCTTCTGGATTCGGTGAGGACGAGGCACTTGAATTGATGAAGAGAGCCTACAGCATAATTGTAGAAACGGCGGAACTATATGAGATAAACATAAACATCGAAGTCCATGGCTATTTCACCACTAATCCCGATCTTCTGGAAAAGATGCTCGACTTCGTTCAGAGTGACAGACTCGGCCTCAATCTCGATACTGGAAACAGCTTCATAGCTGGCCAGGATCCAGTGGCCTTCTGCAGGCGCTTCATCGACAAAATAAAGCACGTTCATATCAAAGATGTCTCTGAAGATCTGGCAGCCGCCATGAGGGGAAAGGACACCGGAATCGGTATTAGTCATTCTGCAATTGGAGATGGTGTCAATTCAGACAATATAAAGACAATCATCGCTATGCTAAGGGACCACGGTTACACCGGAACTCTCAGCATGGAGTGCGAAGGTATGGGCGGACCACTAATCGAAAGATCGCTCAAATGGTTGAGAACGACCCTTGAAGAGCTTGGAATAGAAGAAGAGAAGTGAAACAGATTTCGGCAACGATTTGGAGGAGGATCTAGCCCGCTTTCAGCTTCTTTGTCCGAAGCTGGGAAAGGCCGTTCAAATAGTAGTCTCTATATGGACAGATAGTTTAAAACTGAGTTGATCCTGATGGAGTAATCTGAATGTCGATGATCCGAAAGAAACGTATCTTCGTAACCTCACTTTTGCTTGGGCTTCGTGTTCAATACGAGGCCCCCTCCTTCTTTCAAATCGAGAAAAGGCTACCGAACCTGAGTTACTAAAGATAGAGTAACTCCCTATCAATTTCCAAGAAATCGTCACTCCCCGTCATTAACCTGATTCAGCATCTCGCTCCTAAGAAGCGGTGTACGCTCTGAAGACAACGTTGTCCGTCAACGGTCCACCGTTCACCGAATTAGCTCACAAATTCTTGTGAACTCCATTCAGCATCTTGTTCTTCCTGACCCGATTCTCATAACCCGCTCACAAAGCTCCGCTTTACGCTTAAAGTCAAGGACCCGTTGATCGCTGGGAAGAACCGAGAAAAATCATTTACGAGAGTTCGCTTCGCTCACGAGAAAAAGAGAGCGACCGTCTCGCTTTCTCTTCTTATCTTGTGGGACTTCTCTCTTTTCTTTTGGCCTCCTGGCGCGTAAGCGCCAGCATCACTTCCCCGGGTGTTTCTCCGGGCATCACTTCCTGGGATGCTCTTCCCAGCATCACTTCTTGAATGTTCTTCTCCAGCCTCACTTCCCGACGAAGTCGCATTGCTCCACGGTACTTGTGTATGCTAACAGAATGTAAATAATGGAGTCTGTCCCCGAAGGGAGGGTTCACTTCCCGACGAAGTCGCATTGCTCCACGGTACTTGTGTATGCTAACAGAATGTAAATAATGGAGTCCCCGAAGGGAGGGTTTGAAGATCTTTCCCCGCGAAGCGGGCCTTGCGACCTGGCGTGATCTTCGGCAGCCTTGCGTCCCGGCACGATCTTTGCCGGCATTGCGTCTAATATCTTTTATGGGCATGCGTCTAATGTTTTATAGCAGCCTCACTTCCGCTTCGGATCTTTCGAAGGACGGGTCCATGGTCTTGGACGAAGGACCAAGGACGTTTCTTTACGGCGACCAACGTTTCTTATCCAAGCGGCTCTTTTTGCTCGACGCAGTCGGAACTGGCCAGCGTCAGCAAACTGACTCCCCTCTCTCAATTCTCTCGTGAGCGCAGCGAACGTCTCTATACTCTCTTTCTCGATTGTCTTTGCTTGCCCGACGCAGTCGGAACTGGCCTCGCCGAAGGCGAGAATGGCCACCGAAGGTTAATGGCCTGCTCCAGCAAATAAGTTTATCCGTTCTATTTCCTTCTACCCGGTTTCATTGACCCGCACTTTTCACCCGATCCTTTGTTTCCCCGCGAAGCGGGCATTTCGTCCCGGCATGTTCTTTGCCGGCGTTGCGTCTGATGTTTTATAAGGGAATCACTTCCTCGCGCCAGCGAGGCTCACTTCTACAAAGGTTGACTGGTCTGAGAACTTCACAAAGATTTCATTTGCACGGAAAACCGAAATAGTTTATACTATACCGGGGAGGGGTAATATGAATGAATTGACTTCTGTGGCAACGGGAACTCTAGGTTTATCACCAATGATCAGTCCAATCGTAACGACCAGCGTCACTTATGGCAGCGCGTTTCTAGGGGGACTGCTTTCCTTCTTTTCTCCTTGTATACTTCCATTGATTCCGGTCTTCTTCGGAGTTCTGATGGGTGGCGCGAGCGATTCGAAGGCTCGTTTTATAAGGGGAGCGTTTTTCACACTGGGAATGTCGATTTTTTTCTTCATACTTGGAATAGGAGCAACGGGGCTTGGGACGTTCATCAGACAGAACGTAGTCCTGATGAACATCATCTCTGGAAGTCTCTTCATTCTCTTCGCATTCCTCTATCTCTTTGAAATTGGAATCAAGGGAGTAAATCTGAACGTCTGGAAGTTAGGTGGTTCGGCGGTGAGCGGCTTTGTACTCGGGGCAGTACTCGGGCTCGTGTGGGTACCCTGTGCCGGTCCTATACTCGGATCGATTCTCGTTCTGGCAGCCAATCAATCTGCAATTGCCGAGGGTGGTCTTATGTTGTTGGTGTATTCACTCGGCCTGAGCATACCTTTCCTAACGCTCAGTGGTCTTGTGGCAAAACTTACTTCGAAGATCTCGTTTGGCGGAGAAAGCAAATGGAGGAAAGTTGTAAAGGTGGCGGTCTTCGTTGTTCTACTTGCTGCGGGACTTCTAACTATGACAGGAAATCTAAACTTACTACAGTTCGCAACGGGAGGTTGATTCAATGAAAAAGATAATCTTTGTGCTAATGCTAGTGTTGCCCGCTATGGTTTTCTCTTATGCCGGAATGCTGGACGATTTCGATACCGCTATAAGACTCTCTCAGATCGAAGACAAAGAGGCCATAGTCATGTTCTCTGACACGAGCTGTGTCTACTGCGTCAAGTTCGTGAAGGAGACGCTTTCAGACGAAACTGTTCAAGATTTGCTGAGAGCGGGCTTTGTTTTTTCTCAAATTTACAAAAGCAATCCCGGAACGGCTTCTTACATGGTTGGAGAGGAATTGAAGGAAATGACATATAATGACCTTTACGCCTACTTCCAGATTCGGGGAACGCCGACATTATGGTTCTTCACTACCGAAGGCGCTCTCCTGACCAATTTGCCGGGCTTTGTTCCCGCAAATGATTTCGTTCCAATACTCCGCTTCATCGGAGAGAAGGCCTACGAGTCGACAACTTTCGACGTTTTCCGCGGCAAGACTTCAGATTACATGGGTAAGGCAAAGATAGTGCGGGTTAATGAAGAAGAGTATAACTACGTCCTTGAGAACGATCCCATCGCCCTCGAATATGAAGGTCAGGAAGTTGACATATATACTGTTTGGTTGACAAGAGACGAGTCAACGGCCGAGGAACTTCTGGAAAAGGGAGTTTTCAGAGTTATTCTACTGAACTGAAATAATCGAGCGCGATCGAAAGAAAATCATCGTAAGTCTTCTTGTCGAGCAGGCACATTTTGATTAGTTTCAGAGAAGTGGATGCATTTTCGGATAGATGATCGCGAACGGCTCTTAGAAATTGATTTGCGCAAATAGATACCGGAACCCCGAAAATCCCTGTAGAAATTGCCGGAGTGGCAAGCGTAACGGCTTCCATTTCGGCAGCTTTTTTTAGTACGTGCCCAAACGAGGAGTAGAGCTTCTCTTCGAGATTGAGTTCACCATATTGTGGGCCGAATACGTGGATTATCTTCTTTGCATGAAGAGAGCCGGCACCAGTAACGGCCACCTCACCAATTTCAAGAGGACCGTTTTCGCGAACATAGGCGTCGCTCTCAAGCTGTATCTCTTTTCCACCAGCTCTTACAAGCGCTCCGGCTACGCCTCCCCCATGCCTCAAATAACCGTTCGCAGCATTGACAATGACGTCAACTTCCTGTTCAGTAATATCCGAAATCTCAAGCTGAACGACTCTTCCTTCTTCGAGAATGAAACTCTTCATTTTTCCTCCGGGTAATTCTTCATGCCCTTCCATAACGATCTGAGTCTTTGGAGAACGAGTTTCTCTTTGCCGTTTTCTCCTGGAACATAGAAGACTTCCTCCTCTATTGATTCGGGCAGGTAGAACTCCCTCGAAAAGCCTCCAGAGCTGTGAGGATAGTTGTAGCCTTTGCTGTATCCCATCTCCTTCATCACTTTCGTTACGGCATTGCGCAATTTCAGCGGAACCTCCAGGTTGGGGGTCTTCTTCACGCTTTCCTGGGCCTTCGACATTGCGCTGTAAGTTCTGTTGCTCTTTGTAGCCACCGAGAGATATATGGCTGCCTCAGAAAGATTGAGCTTACACTCCGGCAAACCAACATTGTTCACTGCTTCAAAGGCAGCATTGGCAACGACCAGCGCCATCGGATCTGAGAGACCTATATCCTCAGAAGAAAAGATGACCATCCTCCTTGCTATGAATTTTGGGTCTTCTCCTCCCTCAAGCATTCTCAACATGTAATAAAGTGCCGCGTCGGGATCACTACCTCTCATGCTCTTTATGAACGCAGAGATCAAGTCATAATGTTCCTCTCCCTTCTTCGTGTACCTTCCCGAAGGGAGTACAGAGAGTTCATTCATGACTTCCAAATCAAGCACAGAACTGTCTAGTGCCGCAGCGCTCTCTACGAGAGTATCTAGGAGGTTCAGTGCTATTCTGGCATCGCCTCCGCTACTCTGGGAAATCACTTCGATCACGTCTTCGTCGACCTTCACATTTGACTCTCTCAGTAGACTGTCCTTCTCCATTGCCTTTCTGAGAAGATTGGCAATATCCTCTCTCTTGAGATTCTTCAAAATTACAAGCCTGCAGCGCGAGAGAAGAGCGGGATTGACCTCGAAGCTGGGATTCTCCGTTGTAGCACCGATAAGTATTATTAGACCTTTCTCGGTCACCGGAAGGAATACATCCTGTTGACTTTTGTTCAGCCGATGAATTTCATCGACGAAAAGCACGAGTTGTTGGCCGACCCTCTTCAGTCTCTCTCCATGTTCAAAATGCTTCTTCAGATCGCCAGTTCCTTGAAGACTGGCACTGAAGAATTCAAAATGGTATCGGTTTCCAAGCTTCGATTTGATGATTTCGCCGATCGTCGTCTTTCCCGTTCCGGGAGGACCGTAGAGAATCATAGAAAACAGCTTGCCACTCTCAACTGCTCCGCGAATAATGCCCTTGTTTCCAGTTAAGTGCTCCTGGCCTACAACGTCATCGAACTCTCTCGGCCTAAGCCTCTCACTGAGAGGATACCAGTTCATTTCTGAAATACTCAATTGTATCTTCAAGCCCCTTTTCCAGCTTCACAGAAGCCTCCCAGTTCAACAAGGATCTTGCTTTTTCTGCATTTAGGATCGATTTCTTCAGATCACCTGGCCGGGATTCTTTGTGAACCGCTTCTTTAGAATAACCTGTTAGATCCTTCATTTTCGCGAACAAATCATTTACCGACGTTCCTGTTCCAGTTCCAACATTCACGATTTCATTTTCGCATTTATCGAGCGCCAGAAGATTCGCCTTCGCAACGTCACTTACGAAGACGTAGTCTCTTACGCATTCACCGTCACCGAAGATAACAACCTCCTGACCGCGAAGCATTCTCTCCGAGAAGATTGCGACAACGCCTGCCTCTCCGTAAGGGTCCTGTCGAGGGCCGTAGACATTGGCGTATCTCAGCACAGTATATTTCATCCCGATTTCGTTGGAGAAGAATCTAAGGTAGTTTTCAACTGAGAATTTTGCGATACCGTACGGAGAAAGTGGCTTGGGAAGCTCTTGCTCGTCCGTTGGAATCTTTTTGACGTCGTCGCCGTAGATCGCGCCACCCGTAGATGAAAAGATCACCTTCTTGATTCCGTATTTCGCCGCAATCTTTAGAAGCCTCAGCGTACCAATAATATTTATCATCGCATCTTCTTCGGGTTCTCTCACCGATTTGGAGACGCTTATCTGAGCTGCGAGATGGAAGAGAGCTGTCGGCTTATGCAGCATGAAGACCCTTTCCATCATTTCGACATCAGTTACGTCCTGTTCATAGAAGAGCGCTCTGGGATCTAGATTTTCAATCTTCCCACTCGATAGATTGTCCACAACGATTGGTATCTTTCCAGCTGTAATCAAGTGGTCTACAACGTGTGATCCGATAAATCCTGCTCCTCCGGTAACCAGATAGTTTTCGGCCATGCTTTCCTCCTATATATTGATTTCCTTTCCTGCAAGCAACTGATCGTACATCTTCCTGACTTTCTGAATGTCTTCCCATGTTAAGCTCTTTGGTGAACCAGGCGCCCTTGAAGCATTCCTCAGGAGATAACTGGGATGGAACATTGCAAAGACCTTCACTCCTCCTATCCAGTCGAAGAGCTGCCCTCTTACTTTGGTGATTTGAATTTTGTCCTGTTCCACGAAATATGATAGTGCTGTTGAGCCCAACGCGACAATGACCTTGGGCTTAATTACTGCCAGCTGAGAGAGTAAATACGGCGAGCATGCCCTCTGCTCCTCGGCCGTCGGCACTCTGTTTTTTGGAGGCCTGCACTTCACAATATTGGTGATGAATATGTCTTGCCTAGAAAGCTTAACGGACTCGAGAATCTTAGTAAGTAATTCGCCGGCCCGTCCCACAAAAGGTTTGCCGGAAGCGTCTTCGTCGGCTCCCGGTCCTTCGCCAACAAACACCACAGGTGTTTCGATCGAGCCTTCTCCAGGGACCGTGTTGGTTCTGGAGGAGCTGAGCGGACAGAGATTGCAATCACTTATCTTAGAGTTGAGCTCCAGAAGAAGCTCCTTTCTCTTAACGTAGTCAGTCAACAGTTCTCACCTCAGAATCTGAATCTGAAGAACGGAGCGCCTTTATAAAGGCCTATCACGAAATATCTATCCTTCAGTTCCTTAATATAATACTTCAACGCTATAGTCTCAACAGTATCCTGGATCGTGTTGATTTCGCTTCCGAAGCCAAGTCTCAATACTACTTCCAGTGCCATACAGTGCAGATCGAAGTACATCGGCGAAATCTTCGAGATCGATTCATCCCACTGAGAAATATCTCCGGCATAAGTCCCAATCTCGATGAAACTTCTTCTTCCGCTCCCGTCTATTCCTGCAGATAACCTGTTCAGGACGCCGGGTGTATCTGACAGAGAACCCATTGGGAAGTAGAGTTCGTTTATGTGCATCGTGAAGTACAGACTCTCGCTCTTTCGAAGTTCCATTGAAAGCCCGAATTCTTCGAACTTGGCGGTTCTACCCCCGAGTATTGTTTTATCTCCGAGCTTCACGTTTGATATTCCAAATGAATAAGCGGTATCTCCTGTTTCAGATGCGGTAGAAGTCGCTATGAAGTAATCTCCAACTGAAAGCGTCGAAATCGCAAGCCTTGTGGACTCCCATGCCAAGAATTTCGCCTCGGTCTCTGATTTAGTGAAGTATTTCTCCGGGTACTTGTACTTCGAATCGAACCTAGAGAAATCCGTAGTGAAATCAAGCGAGGCCGTTCTCCAGGATACCTGACCTATTGTGAGATTATTCACCTCTATTTTCAGTCTATCGTAGATTTTCTTCGAGCCGGAGAGGTAAGGGTATCTGAACTTCACGCCAAGTTCCGCAAAGTCTTTTATCTTTATTGAGGAGCCGAAAACCAAATCCTTCAACATTCTCTCATCTTCAGCGACATTGGGGGAGGCATCCAGGGTCCAGTCGAGAGTAAACTCAAGGCTGGTCTCTGTCGCCACTTCAAAGGTCAGTCTCTCCTTGCTCACAAAATCATCAAACATGTCACCGCTCTGCCAGTAGACCTTGCTCTCCGTACTGTGAGAGTAGATCTTTGAGTCGAAAGTGATTGAGTAGGATGTCTGCGAGGCTTCCGAAGTAACTGGCCTGAAAATCGTCTCGGTTTTCTGGCCGAACTTCATTCCCCAGAACTCCGCCTCTCCTTCTGTGTTCAGAAGTCCCTTGCCGAGCCAGTTCATCTCAGTGGGACTGGCCACCAGCTCTTCATAATCCAGCTCAAGAATGTAGTCTGCTTTCAGGATTTCCGTTTCAATACCTGTCAGAAGCTTTCCGGGATGATCGAGACGCCATTCTTTCTTTACGAAATCGTAGGTAAGAACGGGATTGTACTGTATTCCGATGTAGTACCAGTCAAAAGGTTTGAAGGTCAGTTCATTCTTTAGAGTCACGGGAATCTCGTTCTTAGTTAGTTTCCAGCCTTCATCTGAGTCGTAGAAGAAGGCAACTTCGTAGGCGGGTTCCAGAACCACACCGACTGAAAGTGGTCCCCATTCTCCTTTATACAATTCGATATCTTTGTAGACACGCAGTTTCTTTCCCTCTATCTTGAAGGAGCCGTCGTACCTCGATTCAAAATAGAACTTCAATTCAATCGAGACAAATCCATCATAAAGAATGTCGAAGGGATCAATCCAGAACAACCTATCTTTATTCTTCTCGTGTTCAGAGTTGTAATCCAGCGCGTATCTGCTGTTGATCTTCAGTTTCTCGTCGTCGGAGGCATAACTCAAATAGTTGCGGCCTATACCTTTGTCATCGGCAGGCATAGTTATGTTTAGCTCAGTCGTAGATGCGTCGAATGTACTCTTGACGTCTCCACCTATCTTCAGATTACCGGCAGCAAAAAGGTACTTGTTGACCTCGAGCACGAAGTCCTCCATATTTGAAGGATTGAAAAGCTCCGTGATAGTTGCGGCATTTGAAGCCAGAGTGAAGTTCAACGACTGAACCGACATGTCGGCGCCGAACAAGAAACCTTCCGTCTTGACGGCAGAGGCTTTAGTCCTCAACGAGTAGAGAATCTTCTTATCTATATATCTCTGGCCGAAGAGTCCATTGACCTTGAACTCCGATGTGCTCAGCTTGAAGAAGCCTGCATCGATACTATCATCAGATGGAACGGTAAGGTTTTGCAGGTTCACCATCCACAGGTTCTTGTCATCGTACCTGGCAAAGGCGCCAATTACATCGAGCTCCAGTTCCCAATCCTCGGGAGAGAGAAGCTGAACGTATGCAAGCTGCATCTCGGTAGCATTCATCGACTCCTTCACTGCGAATGGATCAAGCTGTGTAACCTTGTTCTTCGCGATACTCTCCCCAAGGTTTATTCCGCTGAAGGGAGTCTGGAGCTCTTTCAGCGAAGGACCGGTCAGATATAGTGCGCCGCCCTGTATTCTTAGCCATTCAAAAGCAGGTTTAAGCAGCACATATGCGCCGTAGCTCGTCTCCTTCTGCTGTCCGAACTGCCCAAACAACTCTATATCTCCCAAAGGAGTATAGAGAACGGACTTTGCGGTAAAGGCGTCTTCGGTTGACACCCAGTTTCTGTACCAAGTCCCCTGAAGCAGCAGCCAGTCGAGTTCGAGATACCTAACCGTGATCCTTGTCTCGGCATCGCCTATACCGCTCAGGTCTACGTCGAACGGTCTTCTATCGGGATCATCTAACGGGAAGTAATAGGCCGGCAGATAGAAAACGGGGACGTTACCAATATACATCAACATGTTCTGAACAGACATCCCCTTCCCAGGTATAACAACAGCCGATGAGACTCTGAAACGGTAATGCGGATGTTCCTGGTCACAAGTCGTTATATACCCGTCGCTTATGTTAAGTGTCGGGGAGGCTTCCATTGTCGACTGAACATAGTCGCCGTAAACATAGAATGGAACCTTGGAGCCAGTCTTGCTCGTATCACCTCTAGCCGCGGGGACTTCAACTTCCGTTCGCGAAAAAACCTGTATACTTTCGACTCGTTCATTGGTAAGATCTAGAATCAGTCTATCCGAAAGAATAGTGGTTTCATCGCTCAGCATCTTTACGTTTCCCCAGAAAGAAATAGATTCGGGAGTTGAATCGACGTTAAGTATTGAGGCGTTGGATGCTTCAATCGTGGCGTTCATTGTGTCACTGACATATTCGACAGTAACACCGTCACCAAGAAGTATTTCCCTTCCATTCTTCGTTCCTGCGATTGTACCTCCAACTATCTTTATATCCGACCCCTGAAGAAGACCGGGAACCAGCAGTATCAATAGAATCGCCGATACTTTGAGTATTCTGGTGAAAAACTCAGACAATCTGTAGCTGGCCTTGGTATCTATAAGCGAGTAGATTACTACGCCGAGAATAGAAAAGATGATGTTTGGTATCCAGGGTGCCAGAGAAGGGTTGATCAGGTTTTCCTTTCCCATGCCGCTGAGCCAGGCTCCAGAACCCTGATAGATAACTACTAGAAGAAAAGTCAGTATCACGGACCAGGATTTCGACTGAAGATTGAACATCAGTGAAACAGGTACTCCAAGAAGAACTATGACAAGCGGAGCTATCGACATCGAATACTTTTCTTGAAGAGCAACTTCAAGAGATGAAGTATTTATTCCTGTCTTCTTGAAGGCTTCTATGTCTTCTCTCAACTCGGCGCTTGTCTTCTCCTTAGGTGACTTGAAACTTGCAAGATAGCGCTCGATATCATCATCTATCTCAAATTCCGCGGTACCGAACTGCATCTCCACGCCGAGAAATCCCGAAGCATCGGTCTGGTAGATCTTCGCGTCTCTGAGTATCCACTTGTTTGACGAAATGACAGCACTTTCTGCCGTGGTTAGCGTTACCTGGCCTCTTGACACTTCATAGATCGAGACGGTCTTTAGTTCCTTTGTTTTCTGATCGATTCTCCTGACATAGATCATTCTTCCCTGGCTGTCTTGCATGAAAACGTTTTCCTTGAGAGTTATTTCGGGCTGTTTATAAACAAACCTTGCCATCGCTTCACTTGCCTTAGTGGAGGCCGCTGGAACTAGATAATCGTTCAACAGGTAAGCGAATCCACTGAAGATTACTCCTAGCAGTAAGAAGGGTATCACAAGTCGTTTAAGAGAGATTCCGTGCGTCTGAAGAGCAATCAGCTCGTTATCGGAGCGCATTCTAGAGAGCACCCAGAAAATTGCGAGAAGAATTCCAACGGGTATTCCAAGTACTATGAACTCAGGAAGGTTGTAGTAGATTAAGAGGAAAAGCTTGTCGATTCCGACCTTATACCTGATAATCATGTCTGAGAGATAGTAAAGCAACTCCAGACTCACAAATATTATGAACCCCGCAAGACCAACGAAAATCGCACCTAATGCTTGAGCTCCTATGTACTTCAATAGAGTCTTCAAGAAGAATCACCCCTCGTTATTCTGGGTTTCGAAATCAACAGGTTGAAAGTTATCGTTTACACATCTATAATATCGCCCAGCATCAATATATACAGCAGCTTCCATGAGTTCCGTAGATAGATCGGCGATTTCTTCGAGAGCGCTGAAAATCATCATGAGGTCAAGCGCTCTACTGATTATCGAAGGCGACTCCTCGCAGTATTTTACGAGATCAACCTTTACCTCTTCCTGGATTCTGTCCACAAAGTCATCGTTTTTGCATAGCCTGACTGCCTCAGACAAAGACGGATCGACGAGATTGTCGATCGCACCCTTCGTCATTATTGATACCAGCTCAAACATGGTCTTTAGCTTCTCGTGATAACCGATCGGAGGCCTCTTCGTCAATGAGAGACTTCTCTCGCAAATGAAGACGCACTTGTCACCTATACGCTCAAGCGTGCTCACAATGTTCATCGAGAGGGTAAGAAGCCTCAACTCTTTGCCAGTCGGAGTCAGAATACCCGTTAGCCCAATTATCATCGCCTGCAGTTCCACCTGATGATAATCAATTACAGAGTCAGAATAAATCACGTCCCGTGCCTGGTGTTCATTTCTCTCGAGAACTGCTACGGCTGTCTTGTTGAATATGCTCTGCACATATCTGGCCATTCTGAGGATTTCGATCCTCAAGTTTCCGATTCTTTCGAGGCCGACTTTAGATATCATCTCGTAGGCGCCCCCCAAATGCAAGCTTTTTCTTCAGCAGAGCGACGAAGTCGAAGCTCCCTTCACGCAGAAGAGAAACGCTCTTCTCTGAAAGACCGACTTCGACGCTGTCCCCTGTCCTGATTTTAGATATGAGACTACCATCTATGTAGGCTTCAAGAGGGAAGCCTTTATCTTGTCTCACTTCCAATCTAACTTTTCTTGTAGCCGCAAGAACTACCGATCCAACGAAAGGATTGTGAGGGCAGATAGGTGTAACTTGGAAGCAGCTCGCCTCGGGATCGACAAGAGCTCCACCCGCAGCCATGGCATAGGCAGTTGAACCAGTGTTTGTCGCGAAGATTATTCCGTCGCCGACAACCGAATAACTGCTCTGTCCAAAAATGTTGATGTTGAAAGAGACAGTTCTGCTCGGTGAAGAACGTTCAACAACGCAGTCGTTTAGAGCGTATCTAGTAGCATCTCCGATATTTATCTCCATTACATTTCTCTTGATACTCTGCAGTCTGTCTTCAAGTAAGAGATCAAGCGCAGTATGAAGCATACTAAGCTCGAAGGCAGCCAGAAAGCCCACACTCCCCACCCTGAAGCTCATTATAGGGAGATCATTCATGATTGCCATCGGTATAGCCTTCAGTACGGTTCCGTCTCCTCCGAAGGTGAGAACAACCTCGGCTTCTAGCGGCAAACATGAGATTCCATCCTCACAGAGCGAAGTTTCTATGCCATGTGATTCGATTTCCTTTGAAAGCCAATCTAACGTCTCGGAAGAAATTCTTGTCTTGTTGTAGAAAACTGCTGCCTTCATAACTCTCACCCCGTAATTACAGAGAGACGACTGTTGAAATCCGCAGATAATAATAAACGACTTTCCGAAATACAAAGATCTGGGAACTCATGAATAGACCGATCGGAATTCTCACTCTTTCGATTCCCGCGAGACGAGAGTTTCATTCTACTCCTCTGCCTCGTCTCTCTGGTCGACGTAGTTCCACAGTGTGGAGTTCTTCCCTTCTAGAGGAAGTCCCAAATGGCGATATGCCTTTTCAGTAACCATCCTGCCCCGATTTGTCCGAACCAGGAAGCCGCTCTGCAGCAAGAAGGGCTCATAGACTTCACTGATTGTTTCAGGTTCTATTCCTATCGAGGCTGCAATGGCCTTCACACCTGCCGGACCACCATTATAGCTCTCAATGAGGACCCCGAGCAGGCGCTTATCCATTGAATCGAGCCCCTCCTCGTCTATGGAGAGCAGCGTCATGGCCGACTCGACGGTATCAACAGTAATTTGGTCTTCACCTTCAACGGTGACAATATCCCTCACCCTTCTAAGCAATCTGTTGGCAATTCTGGGAGTACCGCGCGACCTTCTTGCAAGCAGAAGAGCTGCATCCTCTCTTATTGAAGTTCCCAAAAGAGTGGCCGATCTGATTATTATCTGTTTCAAGTCTTTATCGGGGTAGAACTCCATTTCAAGTATCATTCCGAAACGATTCCTCAATGGAGCACCGATGAAGCCGCTTCTTGTAGTGGCTCCGACGAGTGTAAAGGGATTCAAATCGAGACGTATCGATCTCGCGCTTGGACCCTTTCCGATCATTATGTCTAGTTGAAAGTCCTCCATAGCCGAGTAGAGAATCTCTTCAACATTTCTGTTCAACCTGTGGATCTCATCTATGAAAAGCACATCGTCTCGCTCTAATCCAGTTAAGATTGCTGCCAAATCACCTTGCTTCTCAATTACCGGCCCCGAGGTGACATAGATTTCGCTACCGAGTTCATTTGCAATTATGTGGGCGAGTGTCGTCTTCCCCAGACCGGGAGGCCCGGCGAGCAGAACATGATCAAGTGCTTCGTGGCGCACCCTGGCCGCTTCGATGGCAATTCGCAATCTCCGCCTTATCTGGTACTGACCGATATACTCCTTAAGATTCTTGGGTCTCAGGCTCTTAATTGAGTTATCTTCCCGTACTTCGCCCGGAGTAAGAAAACGTTCCTCTTCCATAAGACCTCCTACGGATGAATCCTGTACAGCGTTCTTGCGAAGGGAATAGCCTCTCTAATGTGCTCTAGGCCGGCTATCCAGGCTACGATTCTTTCAATTCCCATTCCAAAACCGCTGTGAGGAACAGAACCGTAATCGCGTAGTTCGAGATACCAGTCATAGGATGAAACATCCAGACCGTATTCCTCGATTCTCTTAATTAGCATATCTCTATCATGAATTCTCTCAGAGGCCCCGATTATCTCTCCATATCCCTCAGGAGCAAGCATGTCGTCACAAAGAACAACATCTGGTCTTTCGGGATCGGGCTGCATGTAGAAGGCCTTCATCATTCTCGGATAGCGCTCTACAACGACCGGCTTATCAAATCCATTTGCAATCGCCGTTTCTTCATCCCCGCCAATGTCGTCTCCCCAATTTATATCGAATCCCTTCTTTTGAAGAAGTCTCACTGCTTCGTCATAAGTTATCCTTGGGAATGGAGTCTCAATCTTCTCTAGTTTCGATGTATCTCTTCCGATAGATTTGAGATCTTCTCCGGCTCTCTCAAGTGTCTTCTTAACTACGTAAGTAACGAGCTCTTCCTGAAGCTTGATATTGTCGTCGTGTCCGTAATAAGCAACCTCGGCTTCGTTCATCCAGAACTCAATGAGATGTCTGCGGGTCTTCGATTTCTCCGCCCTGAAAGTTGGGCCAAGGTTATAGACCTTTCCGAGAGCCATAGCTGCAGCTTCAAGATAGAGCTGTCCCGTCTGCGCTAAATAAGCCTTTCCATAATCGAAGTAATCGATTTCGAAGGTATTACCAGCGCTCTCTCCTATAGAGCCGGTAAAGATAGGTGTATCGATGAGAATGAAGCCGCGGTCATTGTAGAACTCTCTGACTGCTCTAATAATCTCGTGGCGAATCCTCAGGACATGCGTCTGTCGCTGCGTTCTTAGCCACAGGTGTCTGTTGTCCATAAGGAAGTCGATTGAATGATCGGGTTTGTTGATCGGAAAGTCCTTCTCCGGAATCTGAACAATCTGGATATCCTCCACCATCAACTCCACACCGCCAGGCGCCCTCTCCTCCGCCTTAACGAGTCCGGAAACTATCAGACTCGACTCCATCTTCAAAGAACCGGCTGCTTGAAACACGCTTGCAGGGACGCTTGATTTCTCAACGATCGCCTGAACGAAGCCCGAACCGTCTCTGAGAAATAGAAATTGTATCTTTCCACTTGATCTCCTTCTCCTAATCCAACCCCTAATCTGAACACGCTCATTTATTAGTTTTCCAAGTGAAGAAATTTCTGCGACTTTCATCAAGCACCTCCAGCAACAACTCGTCAGCTTCAATTATAGCAAAAACCCGGGGCTAAACCCCGGGTTAATCATTACGATAGCTCTTCTACTATATTATGCCTGAGGCAATAAGAACCCAGATAGATATTCCAAGCGCAGCAAGCGAACTCACTGTAGAGAGTATCAACCAGGGTGAAGTCTTCTTCTGAAGAGCCTCAACATCCTGCTTTGTTGCCGCGTCGATTGTCGCGCTGTTTATCTCGGCGACTCTATCAGAGAGATTGACGATCACGGGCTGAGTCTCAAGATCGGCGATCTTGAGGTATCTCTCAAGGTTGACCACCGTAGTGTTCAGTCTTGATTCCAGTGAATCCGTTCTCGTTTTGAGCGCTTTAATTTCGCTTTCATTCTTTCCAAGCTGCGTATTCACCGTATCCATGCCAAGTGAAATTTTGGAAAGACTTGCTTCGACTGAGGCATTGAGCATATTCATGCTTTCGTTCATTCGAGCCTCCAGATCGGCAAGACTTGCCTGATTGGCTGTGAAATCCTTTGCTTGCTGGTCGGTGAGAGCGTTGAACTTGGAATTCAGCGCTGTCAGGTCGCTCCTGAGGGAAGAGACAGTGCTCACAGAAGACTTTACAGAAGCGAGCTCGTTCTCATGAATAGTCACAATTTCATTTATTGCATTGATGCTTCTCTGCAGATTTCCTATGTCGCCCTTGATAATTCCTGTTTCAGATGAGAAGTCCTTCCTGAGGGTCTCGATGTCCTTTATGAGTAATTCATTGCTGCTCTTGACTTTAGCAAGTTCATCTATGCCCGCGTAAAGGTTAAGGTTGGCCTTAAGATCAGTCTTCGTGACATAATTCTGCAGGTCTCCGATCTTCGCGTAGTCGGAAGTAATCGTGTTAACTCTCGCCGAAAGCTCGTCCAGCTTGCTGGTTGCTTCGGCCGGCAGCTTCATGTTTTGTATCTGGCTCTCGAGAGAAGCTATCTTATTCTGAAGATCTCTTACACTCAAGACATCACCGGAAATAGTTGTCATCGACTCTCTGATTGATGCGATCTCCATAGCATTTGTAGAAGCTCTGTTTGTTATTGTGCTGAGCTTTGCGTCATAGTCGCTTAGAGAGTTGGATAGTGACCTTACCGTGGAGTCCAGAGTAGAGATCGCTCTTTCGTTAGAAGAGAGAGAGCTCTGTATTGTGCTGATGTTTCCACTCAGCGTGTCGACTCTCCTGACTGCGTCGTTTACTCTCGATTCCATGACAGAAAGACTCGACATGTTATTCTGAACATTCTGGACGTCGCCAGCAAGAGTGTCGAGTTTCTTTGTCGTGAGCGAAAGATCTTCGACGAATTTCATGATCTGTTGCCTGAGTGATTCTACGGTACTCTGAGAAACACTTCCGTTGGTCGAAATACCAAGCGAAGCGATTCTGTTTTCCAGAGCCGTTATTCTCAGTTGAAGATCCATGGTATCGATCAATCTTCCGGTGGAATCCGTCAACGCAAGTTCGAGAGCCTCGAGTCGCGACATTACCGTTCCGTCTACCGCACCAACCTGAGGTACGGTTCCCTGCATCGCGAAATTCAGTTCTACGTAATCCAGAGTTTTCTTGAGCATGACAGCTGTTTGATATCTTGTCAGCGGATCGTTACCATTGAAGTAAGTCCTGCCATCAGCCTGTACAATTCCCGTCAAAATACCCAGGTCAGATAGTTTCATCACCGCATCATAAGCCCAGTGATTCGAACTGACGTCAACATAGTTAACGGCAGCTACTGCTGAAGTGAATGCCAGACCGAGAATAAGCAGTGAGGCAAGTAAAAGTTTCATTTTCAATTTCTACACCTCCCCGAAGGAAATATTCTAAATGATTCTACCACAAATCGAGATTCCATCCTAGAAATTGGCGTGGTAATATTATCTCTGTGGGAGGTGTTGGAGTTGAAAAAGAGAACACACACATGTGGCGAATTGAGGGCTTCCGACACGGGCAAGACAGTAACTATTAACGGCTGGGTTGACCGTATAAGGGATCTTGGTGGAATAAAGTTCATTCAGGTTAGAGATAGATATGGTATTACGCAGGTTGTCTTTGATCCTCAGGACGAGGAGCTTTACAGCCATGCCCTTAAGCTTGGAAATGAGTTTTGCATAACGGTAACTGGATCCGTAAGAGGGAGGCCGAACGATGCGATAAATCGCAAACTTCCCACGGGAGAGATTGAGATTCTCGCTTCTGAAATGGAACTTCTCTCGGACGCTGAAGTGCCTCCGATTTACATAAACATTGATGAAGAGTCTTCCGAAGAGATGCATCTTCGTTACAGGTACCTAGATCTCAGGCGTCCTAAAATGCAGAGAAATATGTTGACTCGGCACAGATTCGTTCAGGCCGTGAGGGAATACTTGAACAAGAACGGGTTTGTTGATGTTGAAACGCCGATTCTCGGTAAATCCACTCCCGAAGGAGCAAGAGACTTTTTGGTTCCGTCTAGGCTGAAGCCCGGAAAGTTCTATGCTCTTCCACAATCACCTCAGATCTTCAAGCAACTGCTTATGGTCTCTGGCTTTGACAGATACTATCAGATTGCGAAATGCTTCCGGGATGAAGACTTTAGGGCGGACAGACAGCCGGAGTTCACTCAGATAGATGTTGAGATGTCCTTCGCAGACGAAGAAGACGTCTTTTCGATGGCAGAGGGTTTGATGAAGCATGCCTTCCATGAAGCGGCCTCCGCCGAGATAAAAACTCCCTTCAAGCGTTTCACTTATGAGGAAGTAATCGATCTTTACGGGAGCGACAAACCAGATACGAGATACGGAATGGAAATCAGAGATATGAGCGATTTGTTCACGGAAACGACTTTCAAAGTTATCGGTGACGCAATCGATAGAGAAGAAAGAATAAAGGGATTTCTCGTTAAAGGGAAGGCCGAACGCTTCTCCCGCAAGAAACTGGACGAGTACACTGCCTTTGCCAAGGAAAGCGGTCTGGGCGGTCTTATGTGGGCGAAGGTGGAGAACGATGGATTGAAATCATCGATATTGAAGCACTGTCCAGATGAGCTTGCGCGAGTGAGTTCCTTGCTGAAGGCGGAAGAAGGGGACCTCATTCTCTTCAGCATCGGAGAAAGTACTTCACTCTCGAAGGCCCTTGGCCAGATTAGGGGAAAAATCATCCGTGAGGAAGAGATCGAAGTCGAAGGTTTCGATTTTCTTTGGGTGACTGATTTCCCGATGTTCTCCTACAACTCGGAGGAAGGACGGATTGAGGCCGAACATCATCCCTTCACTATGCCTGATTTAGAAGACCTCGAAAAATACGCAGAAACAGATCCGCTGAGAGTTAGATCCAAGGCTTATGATCTGGTCCTTAATGGATACGAAGTTGCAAGTGGGTCTGTTAGAATACATCGAAGAGACATTCAGAGTAGGGTATTCGATCTCATAGGTCTAACACGTGAAGAGGCCACGGAGAAGTTCGGTTATCTTCTGGAAGCTTTCAAATTCGGTCCGCCCCCACATGCCGGGATTGCTCCCGGTCTGGACAGGATCGTTGCGATAGTAGTCGGTGCTCAGTCGATAAGAGAGGTTATTGCTTTCCCAAAGGTGGCCAGTGGCGCAGACTTGATGACTTCTGCCCCCTCCGAGGTTTCCCGCAAGCAACTGGATCTTCTGAAGCTCCAGGTAAGAGATGCGGGGGATCAGAATTGAGGATTGCGATTGACGGACCTGCCGGATCGGGCAAATCGACCGTCGCGAGATTAGTCGCTTCAAGTCTGGATTTTGTATATATTGACACCGGTGCAATGTACCGAGCACTCGCTTTGAAGGCAAAGAGGGCCAATGTAGTTTTTTCGGATCACAATTCAATGGCCGAGCTAATGAGCCACACGTACTTCTCGCTTTCTGATTCGGGAATCACGCTCGATGGAAATCCCCTGGGAGAAGAGATAAGGACCAGAGAGGTATCTCTACTCTCTTCGGACATTGCCAAGTATCCTTATGTGAGAGACTTTCTTACGGATCAGCAGAGAAATCTTTCAAAACAAGGAAATGTAGTTATGGAGGGCCGTGACATTGGGACTGTGGTCATTCCCGAAGCGGAGCTGAAAATATTCCTTACGGCCTCTGCTAGCGAAAGGGCAAAGAGAAGACTTGCTCAGCTCAATGCGAGCGGCATCGAAGCAGATTTTGAGGAGATTCTCGCTGAGATCGAAAGAAGGGACCACAACGACTCGACCAGATCCGTTGCTCCTCTAAAGGCCGCTTCCGATGCCATAGAGCTTGACACGACGAACCTTACCATAGATGAAGTTGTATCCGCGATTGTCTCCCTTGCCGAGAGACGACAGAGAGTCCAGCTTGCAAGGTCAGTCGGTTTCTGCTACGGGGTGGACAGGGCCGTAAGCGAAGCGATAAAACTTCTCAAATCCGGCAAGAAGGTCTATGCAACCGGGGAGATCGTCCATAATGAAAAGGTGATGAACGACCTGAAGGAACTTGGTCTAGAAATGATTGAAGATGGCCTTCTCTCTGAAAGACATGAGGGAATAGCAATAATCCGCGCACACGGAATCGACCCCGCATCTGAAGAGAAATTACGCCGTGTTTTCGATGAAGTAATAGACCTGACTTGTCCTATAGTGTACAATGTATTTAGCCTGGCAGTCGATCTCGAGCAGCAAGGCAACTTTGTTGTGGTATATGGGAAGAAGAATCACCCAGAAGTCACGGCTCTCTCGGGTAGACTGAATGGCTATTTGATAGTAGAGCCCGGTGAAGACTACGACTCGGTATTGAAAAAGCTAGAAGGCATCGAACGCATTGCTATCGTTTCTCAGACGACTATGAGCAGCGCCGATTTTGATAGCTTCGCTTCGTTTGTGCAGTCTAGACTTGGAGAAAGGGTGACAGTGTACAACACGATCTGTAAAGTCACTATACAGAGAGAATCTGAAGCGGAGCGACTGGCAAGAATTTCCGACACGGTTATAGTGATCGGTGGAAGAAATAGTTCTAATACAAAGAAACTAGTTAAGATAGTTGAAAGACTCGGTAAGAAGGCGCTTCACGTGACAGATTTGAAGGATCTTCCTCGAAGTGATATGGGGAAGGTTGCTCTGATTAGCGGCACTTCAACTCCGTACGAACAAATCCAGAAGATACTGGATTACATAGACAATAATAGGGAGGTAACCGACAATGGAAGAGAAAATGAATCGGCAAGATGAAAACCTGAGCATGGAGGAGATATTTGAACAGATGGATGTTTCCTCAGTAAGGAAGGGCAGTAGAAAGGATGCAGAGGTTTTCTCCGTCCAGCCAGATGGCTTGATGGTGATAATGGACGGGAAGCTCGATGGGTTCGTTCCCTCGGATCAGCTGGTAAATGATATTGAAGAGTACAACGTTGGAGATAAGATAGAAGTCATGGTCATAAAGACCAACGAAGAAGAAGGTAGAAGTACGGTCTCCGAGAAAAGAGTGCACGCTAGACAGGCAGTTAGCAAGGTGGAAAAGGCTTACAGAGAAGGCAAAGCGATAGACGGAAAGATTGTTTCCGAGACAAACGCAGGATACAACGTAAGGCTTGTTAAGAGTGTCCCGGCCTTTCTTCCCGGCTCCGAATCTGGAATAAGAAAGGGCGACCCCGCACCTGAAGGAACTATGAAGTTCAAGGTCATAAGATTCAAGAGGCAGAGAAACGGCATCAACGTGGTTGTTTCACTTCGCGCGTTCCAGGAAGAGGCAATTAAGGCTTACTTCCAGACTATTGAAGTCGGTCAGGAACTTGAAGGAACGGTCGAGTCGATAAAGAACTTTGGAGCTTTTGTCAAGCTGAACGACAATGTGACCGCGCTGATTCCCGCCTCGGAAATGAGCTGGGATGCCAGTGTGAGAATAAGTGATCTTCTCAAGCCCGGCCAGACAGTGAAGACGAAGGTCATAGGCATAGATGAAAAGGAGAAGAAGATATCCCTTTCTCTGAAACAGATGAGTGAGGATCCCTGGTCGACGCTCAGCGAGAGGTACGAGGTCGATTCGACTGTCGTTGGCACTGTGAAGAACATTACGCCGTTCGGCTTCTTCGTCTCACTAGAGCCCGGAGTAGAGGGTCTAGTCCACATATCGGAGGTCTTCTGGGGAAATATCAAGAAGGATCTGAAGAGCGTTGTTGAAGTGGGAGACGAAGTGAAGGTAAACATCAAGGAGATAAACGAGGAGAAGAGAACGCTTTCTCTATCTTACAGAGAAGCGATGGGCGACCCCTGGGAAAGCATCGGAGACAAGTACAAGGAAGGGGACATTCTGAAGGCCAAGACGGCGAAGGTCCTTCCCACCGGCGTTATTCTCGAGCTGGAAGAGTATGTTTCGGGTTTTGTTCCCGTCTCGGAAGTCTCATGGAACTTCGTGGACAGGATAGAAGATGTGGTAAAAGAGGGCGACGAAATAGATATCAAGATACTCTCCATAGACAGGGTCAACAGAAGAATGAGACTTAGTATCAAACAGGCAACTTCCGATCCCTGGGAAAAGGTTTCCGAAGAACTTTCCGTTGGCGATCACGTTACCGGTACTGTCACCAGATTAACGAAGTCCGGTGCGATAATAATGATCGATTCCTACGGAGTCGAGGCATTCCTGCCAGTTTCTCAGGTCTCTCTCGAGAGAACCGAAAACATCGAAGACTCGGTAGAAGTTGGCAAACACGATCAGTTCAAAATAATCAGACTGGTTTACGATCCCGATAACGACACTAGAAACATGGTTGTTTCTATAAGGCAGCTAATAAAAGACAAAGAAGCCGCCGAAACCGAAAAGGTCCTTAAGGATCTAAACGGAAATGGAAGCGGAACAGTCAGCTCCAACAGCCTCGGAGAAATGATCAAGAATCAGCTTGAGGAAGAAGGAGAAAGCCTCTAGTGGCCACCGTCCTCATTATTGGACGACCAAATGTAGGAAAGTCAACTTTATTCAATAGACTTGTAGGTGGTAGGAGAGCCATAGTAGATGATATTCCCGGTGTTACACGTGATTTCACTGTGGGAAGAGTCGAATGGCAGCAGCGTACCTTTCAGCTTGTCGATACTTGCGGCCTTTTTGAGAATCCGGAGAACATAGTTGAAGAGAAGATGAAAGAGGTCACCCTCGAACTTTTGAGCGAGGGTGATCTTATTCTCTTTGTGGTGGACGGAAGACACGGCCTTACCAGCGCAGATATTGAGCTGGCAGACTACTTGAGAAAACAGCGTTTGCACGTTGTTTTCGTTGCCAACAAGGTTGAGAATCCCGACTCCTTTTACTCCAGTGTCGGGAATGAGATCTTTTCACTCGGTTTCGGTGACCCTATAAAAGTATCTTCTGCTCACGGTTTGAATATCGACATACTCTTGGACGAGATCTTTGATCGTCTCGTCGCTCTCGGTCATTCTATCGAACTGGAAGACAATGATGAATCTGGACTGAAAATCGCGATTGTCGGAAAGCCCAACGCTGGAAAGTCCTCGATATTCAACTGGATTGTAGGCAGTCCTAGAAGTCTTGTGACGGAGGTTTCCGGCACAACACGCGACACAGTCGATGAAACGGTTGTAATTGATGACATACCCATAACCTTCATCGACACCGCGGGCATAAGGAAGAAGTCCAAAGTCAAGGTAATGAACGTAGAATACTACAGCGTAATGAGAGCCATCGATGCACTTGAAAGATCGGACATCATCATTATGGTAATCGATTCCGCCGATGGGATAGGCAATCAGGATCAGCGCATCGCAGGCCTTGCTGAAAAGAATGGAAAGGCGACAATCGCGGTCTTCAACAAGTGCGACCTTGTCGATGACAGAAGGAGAAAGGCGCTGTCGAGGACATTCAAACAAGATCTGTACTTCATTGACTACAGTCCAGTTGTCTTCACTTCGACCCTGACTGGGGAAGGTATGGATGAACTGCTGGACAACATTATGCTGGTAACGAAGAAGATAGATCTCAGGATACCTACCGGTCTCCTCAATACGCTTCTACAGAGATACTCCGAGGGAACCCCGGCACCGGGGAAAGGCAAGAAACGCGGAAAAATCTACTACGGAGCTCAAATTGCCGGCCGTCCCCCAATAATAATGCTGAATGTCAATGATCCTGCCCTCTTCACGGAGCCTTACCTGCGAGGAATTAGAAATTCTATTCGACTGAATTTCGATCCATTCGATGGAACTCCAATCTTCTTGAAACTCAGGAGAAAGAGATGAAGTACGTATTATTCGCACTCATAGGATACGTAATGGGTTCTATACCATTCAGTTTCATCGTTCCGCTCGTTCGTGGCGTGAACATAACTAAAGTTGGGAGCGGTAACGTCGGTGGAACGAATGTATTGAGAAGCATGGGTGGCTATGCGGGGGCCGTCGCTATGATCCTTGACGGCCTCAAGGCCTTCATACCAGTAATAATTGCCCGTGGAGTCTTCGGGGTCTCTCTCGCCGAGGGAATGATGATCGGTTTTTTCGCAGCTGTCGGTCATAGCTATTCGATATTTCTGAAGTTCAGAGGCGGCAAGGCAGTGGCCTGCACGGTGGGAACGCTTTCTGGAACTCTACCCTGGTACGTCGCCGTCTTCTTCGGAATCTGGATTCCTATAGTCCTTGTAACGCAGTATGTATCCTTGGGATCGGTACTTGCTCTTGGAATTCTTTCAGGCATCCTCTTCTTGACGGAAGGCTATGCGGTTGGTCTATGGATGCTAGCCTTCTTCGGTTTTTCACTGTTCAGACACAGGAAAAACGTTGCTGCACTTTTCAGGGGCGAGGAGAGAAAGACAGATCTAATCGCCGCCTTCAAAAGAAAACACAACGAAATGAAAAATCGTTAGGCTCATTTGCAGGAAGCAGGAAGAACTCTGAAATTTACGTGACTTTTTAGAATCTGTTCTTCCTTCTTGGTAATGGTCAAGAAGAATTACATAGATGCCGGATCGCGGTCCGTTATCACGTCTTAATTAGCAACTACAATCCTTAATGACCACAGCTTCTGTTCACCATACTCCAGACCCGAGACCCGCAACAATTCAGTCTTGAACTTGATTCAGCATCTTGTTCTTTCTAACCCTATTCTGATAACTCGCTCACAAAGCTCCGCTTTACGCTTAAAGTCAAGGACCCGTTGATCGCTGGGAAGAACCGAGAAAAATCATTTACGAGAGTTCGCTTCGCTCACGAGAAAAAGAGAGCGACCGTCTCGCCCTCTCTTCTTATCTCGTGGGACTTCTCTCTTTTCTTTTGGCCTCCTGGCGCGTAAGCGCCAGCCTCACTTCCCGACGAAGTCGGCATTGCTCCACGGTACTTATGTATGTTAACAGAATGTAAATAATGGAGTCTGTCCCCGAAGGGAGGGTTTGAAGATCTTTCCCCGCGAAGCGGGCCTTGCGACCTGGCGTGATCTTCGCCAGCCTTGCGTCCACTGATGCTCCTCAGTGCATTGCGTCCCGGCACGATCTTTGCCGGCATTGCGTCTAATATCTTTTATGGGCATCACTTCCCGACGAAGTCGGCATTGCTCCACGGTACTTGTGTATGTTAACAAAATGTAAATAATGGAGTCTGTCCCCGAAGGGAGGGTTTGAAGATCTTTCCCCGCGAAGCGGGCCTTGCGACCTGGCGTGATCTTCGCCAGCCTTACGTCCACTGATGCTCCTCAGTGCATTGCGTCCCGGCACGATCTTTGCCGGCATTGCGTCTAATATCTTTTATGGGCATCACTTCCCGACGAAGTCGGCATTGCTCCACGGTACTTGTGTATGTTAACCGAATGTAAATAATGGAGTCTGTCCCCGAAGGGAGGGAGGGTTTTTTTGGGGATTATCCCCTCGAACCAATCTTGATTCTCAGCATGTGCCTTTGAAGCTTCGCCTCGTTTCTAGCTCTCTCCCGCCTGGATTTGCTGACTTCCAGCAATTCCTCTGCTCGTTTTAGGCGCTGCTTAGCTCTTTCTACGCTGATTTCCTCGGGAGTCTCTGCAGCATCGGTCACGATGGTCAATGTGTCTCTCTCCTGGAGAACGTATCCTCCGTGAACGGCAAAGCGCAGAGTTTCAGTACCTGATTTGATCTCCATTACGTCAACGGTAAGCTTCATCAGCGCAGGCGCTCGTTCGGGCAGATAGGCGATCTCTCCTTCAGTAGATCGAAAAGAGATGTAATCGGCTTCTCCCTCCCATTCGATTCCATAAGGAGTTATTATTGTTGTCTTCAGTTCCATATTACTCATCCTTCGAAAGCGTCTTGGCCTTCTCGATTGCCTCGTCGATGGTTCCTACCATCATGAAGGCCTGCTCGGGAAGATCGTCGTGTTTGCCCTCGAGTATCTCTTCAAATCCTCTTATCGTTTCCGATATCGGCACGTACTTGCCTTCCATATTGCTGAATTTCTCGGCCACAAAGAACGGCTGGGTCAAGAATCTCTGAATCTTTCTCGCCCTCTGAACGGCGAGTTGATCCTCCTCCGACAGCTCTTCCATACCGAGAATTGCAATTATGTCCTGAAGGTCCTTGTATCTCTGCAAGACTTCCTGGACCCTTCTGGCTACCTGGTAATGCTCCTGGCCGACAACTACAGGATCCAGGTTCTTAGACGTGGAATCCAGTGGATCGACCGCCGGATAAAGTCCCTGCTCGGCAATCGAACGGGAAAGGTTGACAGTGGCATCCAGATGGCTGAAGGTAGTGGCTGGCGCGGGATCTGTGAAATCATCGGCTGGAACGTAGATGGCCTGAACGGAGGTGATAGAACCCGATCTAGTCGAGGTGATTCTCTCCTGCAGGTTTCCCATTTCAGTGGCTAGTGTCGGCTGGTAACCGACAGCAGAAGGCATTCTTCCAAGGAGAGCCGAGACTTCGGAGCCGGCCTGAACAAATCTGAAAATGTTGTCGATGAAAACGAGAACGTCCTTTTTCTGTACATCCCTGAAGTATTCAGCCATGGTTATTGCAGAGAGTCCTATTCTAAATCTCGCACCGGGCGGCTCGTTCATCTGCCCGAATACAAGGGCGGTATTCTCGATGACACCTGCTTCCTGCATATCCAGCCATAGATCGTTTCCCTCTCTAGTTCTTTCACCTACCCCGGCAAAGACTGAAAGCCCCTTCTGCTCGATTGCGAAGTTTCTTATTAGTTCCATGACTAGAACGGTTTTTCCTACCCCGGCACCCCCGGAGAAGCCTATCTTTCCTCCCTTGCTGAATGGTGCGAGAAGATCGATGACCTTGATTCCCGTTTCAAGTATCTCGACTTCAGTCTGCTGATCGGTGACCGACGGAGCCGCTCTGTGTATTTCCCAGTGATCGGAAAACTTAACCTCACCGTGCTCGTCTATAGGTTCGCCGAGAAGATTGAACATTCTTCCGAGAATCTCTTCTCCAACCGGTACTTTGATCTGGGTACCCGTGTCAAGCACTTGCTGGCCTCTCACGAGTCCGTCAGTGCTGTCCATTGCAATCGCCCTGACACTGTTATCACCTATTAGCTGGGCAACCTCTAGGACTATCTCTTTATCTAAGAATTCGTTCTTTACTTTTAAAGCGTTCAAAATGTCGGGAAGTCTCCCTCCCTCAAACGATACGTCTACGACAGGACCGGTTATCGCGACTATTTTGCCAATATTTTCTTCCTTTTTGTCGGGCACACTCACACCTCCAAAATCAATTAACCGTTAAGAGCCTCGGCGCCGTTTACAACTTCGATTATCTCCTGAGTGATATTCGACTGGCGCAGTTTGTTTCTCACCAGAGTCAACTGTTCTATCATACTTTTCGCATTCTCAGTTGCATTCTTCATTGCGGTCTGTCTGGAGAAGAGCTCCCCGACCTTCGTTTCGTATAAGCCCTGAAGAACCTTTGCAACAAGCCAAGAATTGAGAACATCTTTGTACAGAACCTCGATTTCAGGTTCAAAATCAAACAAGTCATTGTCGGGCTTTTCGAGATCTTCAACTGGAAGGAGCCTGACGATTTTGGGCATCTGAGCGAGAGGATTCTTGAAAAGGCTGAAGACCATTTTCAAGCCTGACGCATTCTTGTCTTCCATGACATCGACAATGTCGTCAACGATGATCGCTGCCTCGTCAAGATCTGGAGTATCGTAGAAATGACTGAAAGCGGTTATAGGCAAGCCGCTCTTCTTAAAATAGCTTTCTGCCTTGATACCGACCGTAACGATGTGTATGATATCCGACTTCTCAACTTCGCGCTCTGCGGCCTTCATTATCTCGGCATTGAAAGCGCCGGCAAGCCCCATGTCCGAGCTGACTACAAGAAGAATGTCTCCTTGTCCCCCAGTTTTCGGATGGTTCGTATCTCCAAAATATGCTCTGTTAAGCGCCCTTGCCATCGCTTTCTCGTAAAGCCTGACGAACTTCAGCCCCTTCTGAACTTTGTTTATTTTTGCCCGCGCGACCATCTCCATAGCGCGGGTAATCTGCATCGTCGAGTTCGTTGACTCGATGCGTTTCTTTATCGTTCGCAGTTTACCCTTGCTCACCGTCAATCATCCCCGCTCAGTGAAGAGCTTCTTCGTCTCTTCTATAGCTTTCTTAAGACGAGTCTCAACTTCGTGTTCGATAATCTTCTTCTCTTTTATTGAATTCAGCACATCGCTGTAAGAGCTACGAAGAGTCTTTATAAGAGACTTCTCGAATCCCGAAATCTTGGAGTTTTCCATCTCATCCAAATAACCCTTGGTTCCGGCATAAAGAACGACAACCTGCTCTTCAACGGGCATTGGGACGTACTGATCCTGTTTGAGAAGTTCCGTGAGTTTTTCTCCCCTTGTAAGTTGGTCGCGGGTGGCCTTATCGAGTTCAGTCGCGAACTGGGCAAAAGAGAGCAGATCTCTGTACTGAGCCAGCTCGATTCGAAGACTTCCCGCAATCTTCTTCATTGCCTTTATCTGGGCAGCGCCTCCTACCCTCGAAACTGAAAGGCCAACATTGATTGCCGGTCGATTTCCAGCGTAGAAGAGATTTGGATCCAGGTATATCTGTCCGTCGGTTATGGATATCACGTTTGTCGGTATGAATGCAGAAACGTCGTTCGCCTGCGTCTCAATTATGGGCAACGCCGTGAGCGATCCTCCACCGTAGTTTTCGTTCAGTCTTGCCGCTCTCTCGAGCAACCTGGAGTGTAGATAAAATACATCTCCGGGATATGCCTCTCTTCCCGGCGGTCTCCTGAGCAGTAATGAGAGTTCTCTGTAAGAAGCCGCGTGCTTTGAAAGGTCGTCATATATGACGAGAGAGTCCTGACCTTCAAACATGAAGTGCTCGCCCATTGCAGCTCCCGCATAAGGAGCGAGATAGGAGAGAGACGCCGTTTCGGAAGCCGAAGCGAAGACAATCGTCGTGTACTCCATCGCACCAAACTGGTTCAGTTTATCGATTATCCTTGCAAGGGCGGCCGTTTTCTGCCCTATTGCAACGTAGATACACTTGACGCCCTGTCCCTTCTGGTTTATTATCGCATCGATCGCTATGGCCGTCTTCCCGGTCTGCCTGTCCCCAATTATCAACTCTCTCTGCCCTCTTCCAATGGGGATTGTCGCATCTATTGCCTTTATTCCGGTCTGTAGAGGAGTGTCGACTGGTTTTCTCATTACTACCCCAGTTGCCTTGACTTCAACCGGTCTATAACTCTCTGTTTTGATCGGCCCCTTTCCATCGAGGGGAATCCCGAGAGGATTCACGACTCTTCCCAGAAGCTCCGGTCCCGTGGGGACTTCCATGATCCTTCCGGTTCGTCTGACGAGATCGCCTTCCTTTATCTCCTCATATTCACCAAGAATGACTATTCCTACGTTGTCCTCTTCAAGGTTCAATGCAAGGCCAAAGACGTTATTCTCGAATTTCACCAGCTCATTTGCCATGACGCCTTTTAGGCCGTAAGCCCTTGCAATGCCGTCACCTATTTGAATAACCTTTCCAGCTTCGAAATAATCAAACTCTATATCAGTCTTTTCTAGCTGATTCTGTATAACTCGCGTAATCTCAGATGGACTGATCTTCACTCATTCACCTCCCGAGGGCCCGAGCCCAAATCCTGGCTCACTCTCTTTAAACGACCGCTGAGACTTGTATCGATTACTTCATCTCTGAACCTGATCACATATCCTGCGATTAGATTAGGGTTAAGGTTGATCTTCAAAACCCCTTCCATTCCCGTTTTTTCTTTGACTTTCTTCAGAATTTCCTCTCTCTCTTCGGAACCTAGTTCAACTGGAGAATCGATTTCTACATCTATTCTGTTGCTTTCAAGAAGCAGTCTCGCACCAAACGAAATTTCGATATCTGCCAGGAGCTCAAGTCGCTTCATCGATACAAGAAGAGAAACAAGTCTCTCTATCTGATCTAGAGGCTTTTGAACGAAGCTCAGAAGAATGCTTGCCTTTCTCCCGGCCGAGAGCGTAGGATCGAAAATGAACTCTGAAAGCTCAGTATCAGAAACAATCTCAGAAAGCTCTTGCAGCTGAGATCGTGCTTGCTCTCTATTTGACGGAGGAAGGCTCACAAAGAGCGCATTCGCATATTTGGCGGCCAGAGAAAGGATTCTCTTCACTCCTTGTCACCCATGCTCTCAAGAATCCTCTTCGCATACTGTTTCTTGGCAGTATCGTCCATCTCCTTCTGAAGGAATCTTCCCACCATTGCAACGGCTGCGGTTACAATCGCTCCCTTGACTTCGCCTGCAGCCTCTTCGCGTTCACGCTGAATCTGAAGTTCGGCAGACTTGTACATTCTCTGTATCTCCTGTTGGGCATCTTCTCTCGCGCTTCTTACGATTTCCTCCGCCTGCCTTTCGGCCCGGGAGACGATCTCTTCGGAAGTAGAACGGGCTTCTTCGATCTTTGCTTGATATTCTCTCTTCAATTCATTCGCTTCAGTCCTCATCTTCTCGGCTTCTGCGATTTCGCTCCGTATCTTCTCTTTGCGCTGCTTCATGACATCGAAGAACTTGTCGAAAAGCAGCTTCTTCAGCACAAAGAAGAGCAGCAGAAAGTTCAGTATCGACAGTATGGCTGTCAGATTAAGTTCAATCAAGTTATCACCCCTCCTCTACTCAGGGGAAAAATTCAGACTACCAGAAGTATCATGAATGCAATAACAAGAGAATAGATACCGGTAGTCTCCGCGATTGCATCCGCCAGGATCATTCTAGTTGTCAGGGTTCCTATCATCTCCGGCTGCCTTGCCATTGCTTCCATCGCACTCGCACCTATTCTACCTTCACCGATACCGGCTCCGATTGCCCCAATTCCCATTGCAAGTCCGGCACCGATAAACTTTCCCATCAACATCAAGCCTTCTCCAATATCCACAGTAAAACCTCCTTACTCTATTAATGAGCTAATATATGCTATTGCAAGTATCGTAAATATCAACGCCTGGATAGCTCCAAAGAACAGTCCGAAGATACCCCACAACGCCGCCGGCAGAACAAAGTACTTGACGAGATATCCGAGGATGACTATCAAAATCGCTCCTCCCATGATGTTTCCAAAAAGCCTTAATGCATGGGATACGGGCTTCGCTATCTCGCCGATCACGTTTATGGGAAACATCCACCAGATCGGTTCAAAGAAACTCTTTCCCCACTTCTTCCAACCCTTAACTTTAATTGCGTAAACGTGGCTCATGACGAAAACGAAGAATGCAAGCATGAGGTTCATATTGAGATCTGAAGTGGGCGCATACCATGAGTCCGAAAGGATGGTCAGCTTGACTCCTCCACCCTCAAGAGGAATAGCGTTGATACCGGGGAAACTCGCAATGAAGTTCGACACGATAACGAACAGGAAAAGCGAAGCGGCTATGTCGAATATCGGTCTCACAAACTCTTTCCTCGTAACAGAGCCTTTTACAAGGTCTAGTATGTAATCTAGCAGGACCTCCAGGAGACTCTGTTTCTTGCCTGGAATTATCTTGAAGACTTTCACTCTCGTTGCCATGAATATGATTATCGCCATGACGACCCAGGTCATTATTATGGTCAGCGGATTGACTCTGCTTAGCGGCCCTTCTCCAAAAGGCAACTGATAGATCCACCTCTGGCCGACACCTTCAAGCTGGAATTTGTAGCCCGTGGCGACTATGTAAATTATTACGGCAAGATATCCGCCAAAGATAACTCCAAGAAATACCTTGTCGGACCTGGTTAGATTAAGTTTCACAAAGCCACCTCCCAAAGGCTATAGCTGCGATTTTTAGGTTCATCACGCCGAGAAAGCTTCCAAGGAAGAATTCGAGGGAGACGGTTGCCGCCGTGGCGAAACAGATACCGTAGAAAAAGTATCTCGCAAGAAAGCCAGCTGGGACCCTCTTCTTCTCTCTTATTAAGATCTGCGCGTCATAATTAATCAGTAATAGAGCGATGAGAGCAAAAGCCGTTCCGTAGAAAACGCCGATTTCCGAACCGGAAAGTGGTGTAACGGCAAGGGCGGTACTTTCAACCATTGCCAGAACCGCCAGTATTATCGATGTCTTCATCATCATTGTCCTTGTTTCTGTCATATCGCTCTGCCTCTTTCAAGAGATATCTGATTCCATTATATATGCCGGAGAAGGCTCCGAAAAGTAGGAAAAATGAAATCCAAAACCTTTCCATTCCGACAAATCTGTAGAGAAGGTAACCGAGACCGCCTGCAACGGCAATATTGGCAACCACAATTACTGCAAACTGATAAAGCGATGCAAGGGCCGTCCAGTCGATCCTATTCCTATTCTCCTTCAAGTTGACGCCGTCTCCCCGCTAGCACCAGTAATCGCCGACGGAGATTTCAATGTCAAGAGGAACGCTAAGCTCAACGACTTCCGACATTCCCTCCTGCAAGATCTCCTTGAGTTTTTGAAGCTCATTTTCGGGAGCTTCATAAACCATTTCGTCATGGACCTGAAGAATTGCAAAACTCTCCATTTTATGCTCTTGCAGCAATTCAAAGATCTTTATCATTGCCATCTTCATGATATCGGCCGCCGTGCCCTGAATAGGCGTGTTTATCGCTATTCTCTCGCCCTCTTGAATAGTGTTCCTGTTTTTCGTTTTGAATTGCGGAATCTCTCTCTTTCTTCCAAACATAGTTCTTACAAGGCCCTTTTCCTTTGCTTCAGAGATAGTATCCTTGATGAAAGTTCTCACCTGAGGATAAGCCTTGAAGTAGTTGGATATCATCTCTTCGGCAGCATTCGATGGGATCCTTAATCTGCTCGCCAAACCGTAAGAGGATATTCCGTAGATTATGGAGAAATTCACCATCTTTCCTATTCTTCTCTGTTCATCAGTCACTTCGCTTTCCTTTATGCCGTAAAGGTTTGCGGCAGTGAGGCTGTGGACGTCCTTGTCGTTCTTGAACGCATCAAGCAACTGTTCGTCCTGACTGAGATGTGCAAGGATTCGAAGCTCGATCTGAGAATAATCCGCACTTACTATCCTCCAGCCTTTCTTCTGTGGGATTACGCACTTACGTATCTCTTTTCCCTCTTCATCCCGTATCGGTAGATTCTGCATGTTCGGATTGCTGCTGGAAAGCCTTCCAGTTCCTGTACCTGTCTGGTGATAACTTGTATGGATTCTTCCCGTCACTTTGTTTACAAGAGATGGAAGTGAATCGAGATAAGTTGACTTCAACTTCTGGTACTTTCTGTATTCTAGAAGCTTCTGCACTGCCGGGTGCTCTCCGGAAAGTTCTTCAAGAGCGTCCGCGCTGGTCGAATAAGAACCGCCCTTAGTCTTTCTTGAAGGGTTTAGTCCGAGCCTTTCGAATAGCACCTTTCCAACTTGCGAAGGGGAATTGGGATTGAACTGCTCTCCAGTCAAATCGAACAACTCTTCAAGAATCCGATCGAGAACCTTGCCGTACTTGGCCGAAAGACCGGTGAGCGAGGGTACGTCGAAATATACGCCGTTCAGCTCGAGATCGGCCAGCACAGGAATCAGGGACAGTTCAACGTTTCTGAATATGTCCTCCAGTTCTTGCTCGTATATCTTTTTTCTGAGAACTGCTGAAAGCCTGAGCGCAATATCCGCATCTTCCACCGAATACCGCGCCGCCTCTTCGAGGGGAACCTTCGAAAAATCGGTGCCCAGTTGGTTCCTCTTCATAAGGTCTTCGAATTTAATCGTCTTGTATCCCAGAAACTTCATGGCCAGTTCGTCAAGGTTGAAGCGTTTCGTGTCGGGCGAGAGAAGATACGCAGCTATCATGGTGTCAAATTCCGGATCTACCGGATGAATCCCATTTACGGAGAAGACCGAGTAATCGAACTTGAGATTCTGCCCTATTATCTTCGATGCCTTGTCCTCAAGGATTTTTTTGAGCCTCGGGAGAAGTTCTTCTTTCTTTGCCTGCCAACCTTCAGACTTGTGGGCCACAGGGATATAATAGCCCGTCTCTTCTTCAAGAGAGATCGAGACCCCTACAATCTCGGCTGAATGAGGATCCAGAGACGTGGTCTCCAGATCGACTGCAAACAATGGGTTACTCTTCATTTTTTCGAGTAGTCGATCGAGTTCCTTATCGCTAGTGACGAGCTTGTAACCGTTTATATCTGAAAGCGATTCGTCCGCTTCATCTATAAGCTTGTATTCATCTATCATCGAGGAAAACTCGAGCTTGAGGAAGACATCGCGTAATTCCTTCTTCTTGAAACCCTCGTATTTGATGTCGTCGAGAGTGATCGTCAGTTCTTCATCGTCAAGAAGCCTCACGAGCTCCATGGACAGCTCAAGCGATTTTCTTCCGTCTATCAACTTCTTTCTCAATCCCGGACTGAGCTGCCTTATGTTCTCGTAAATCCCGTCGATGTCTCCATATTCCTTCAGCAACTTCTGAGCGGTTTTTATACCGATTCCCGGGACACCGGGGATGTTATCTGACGAGTCGCCGGCCAGTGAAAGGAGAGCATGGAGTCTCTTCGGTTCCAGCTCATACCTGGACTTTACCCTCTCTTCATCGTATAATTCGAGATCGGTCAGACCAGTTACAAAACGCAGAATATGGATCTTTTCATCTACAAGTTGGAGAAGATCCTTATCTCCGGTAACCACAAGCACTTCATCCACTTCATTGCGATATCTGGTGGCTGCCGTAGCGACGATATCATCGGCCTCGAGGCCCGCAATTGAAAGGAATTTTATTCCGAAGGCCTCGACTAGATCGGGAATGTCCTCAAGCTGCGCAACGAGAGCCTCTGGCATAGCCTCTCTAGTTGCTTTGTAAGATTCGTATGCCTCGTGGCGTTTTGTCGCTTCCTTTCTATCGAAGGCAAAGATCGCATAGTCGCCTTTCTTCATTCTCTCCCTCGCGAATTTCGAGAGCATACGTGCAGTTCCAAAGAGGGCGTTCGTCGGCTCTCCCTTTGAATTGGTAAGAGTAACATCTATTCCGTAATAGCCCCTATAAAAAATCGCTGTTCCGTCAAAGAGATACATTTTCCCGGGCATCATTCTTCCTCCAATTCGTCTAGAAGTTCAACGGCCCTCCTATAATGGGGTATGACAATTGAACCCCCCACTACCAAAGCTATATTCAACGCTTCCATGATTTCATCACGGTTGGAGCCGGTAGTCTTGCACTGGATAATGTGGTAGGCGATGCAGTCATCGCATCTGAGAACGGTCGAAGCGACCAGACCCATCAACTCTTTTGTTTTGCCGTCAAGAGCTCCGTCTTTGTAGACGGCTCCGTCGAGCGAGAAGAAACGCTTCGTCTCCATGTTACCAGTTTTCAGAATTCTTTTATTCATCTTCTCTCGAAAGCTCTTGAATTCGTCAAGTCTTGCCATTCTTCCTCCTAAAGTGTGAGAGAGAAGAGCCCTACTGCGTTCTCGAAAAGCTTCTCCGAGCACTTCGCTGCAGAGATTTCCTTCTGAGCGGCGATTTCTTCAATTACGTACCCGACATAGTAGGGCTCGTTCCGCTTTCCTCTAAAGGGAACCGGTGGCAGATACGGACAATCCGTCTCGCTTACCAGTTTCTCAAGAGAGATCTCCCTCACGACATTCCGCAATTCTTCGTTTCTCTTGTATGTTATCGGCCCTCCAATTCCCAGGAAGAAACCCAAATCCACAAACCTTCTCGCATATTCAAGATCGCCGGAAAAAGCGTGGATCACACCCTTGAAGTGACCGCATTCCAAAATTGTTTTATAGGCTTCAGGGTAGGCATTCCGAACGTGCACGATAATCGGCAAATCTAGCTTTGCAGCCAACAGAAGCTGCTCTCTGAATGCCTTAAACTGACTGTCTGCCGGAGAAAGGTTTCTGAAAAAGTCTAAGCCAATCTCGCCAACTGCCACTGCTTTCTCACCGGATAGAAGCGATTCCAGGGAGCGGATTCCCTCGGCGTCTAATCCACTGCTGTCATGAGGATGGACGCCGGCCGAGAAGAAGGCGTTCTTCAACTCCCTTACTGTCTCGAATGCTCTCTTAGAATCCTCGACATTTGTTCCAACTTCGACCAGAAGAGAAATCGAATCTTCTTCGATCTGGGCGATCACCCTCTCTCTATCACTGTCAAACTGAGGAAAGGAAATGTGGGCGTGCGTATCAACAAGCCTGAGCTCAGAGAAATCAGGCGTTGGCCCTGACATGGAAGATGTCACCGTCCTTCACAATCTCCTCCTTGCCGACTACTTTCACAAGACCCTTCGCCTTGGCCTCCTGCATACTTCCTATTGTCATAAACTCTTCATAAGGAATGACCTCGGCCCTGATGAAGCTCCTCTCGAGATCGGTGTGTATCTTCCCTGCCGCCTCTTTGGCCGGGGTATTTTTCTTTATAGTCCAGGCCCTGACCTCATCTTCTCCTACCGTCAGGAAAGAGATCAGCCCCATGTGTTGATATACTACCCCGGAAAGCCTTTCAATCCCACTTTCGGAGATCCCGAGTTCTTCCATAAATAGCTCTCTATCTTCCTCAGAAAGCTCTACAAGCTCGGCTTCGATTTTTCCGGAGAGCTCGATATGAGCGAATCCATTCTGTTCGATTCTCTGGACGAGCGCTTCGCGTTCGGGATAATTGCCTGTAGATAGTTGCTCTTCATCAATGTTTATCGCGACAATTATCGGCTTGGCAGTGAATAGGGATAGAGAGCCGAGAAGTTTCATATCCTCTTCGCTAAGCTCCAGCTGAGAAGCAAAACTGTTGTCCTCAAATCCCTTTTCGATGATATGAAGAAGCTCTGTCTCCCTCTCCTCTTCCGAAGAGAGTTTCCTCTTCTTCTTCGCCTCTTCGAGCCTTACTAGTCTGTTCTCCACCACTTCCATATCACGGACGAAAAGCTCCGTCTCTATCGTTTCAAGCTGTTTAACGGGTGTATATGCCTCTGTCGGCCACGGCACCGAGGGATCTTTGAAGGCTCTGACAACGGCAAGAACCGCCTCGGAGTTCTGAATAAACTGGAGGATTCGATTCTTTTCCTTTTGATTGGCCGAGAGATCGTACCCGGGAATATCCGTAAATGAAACCGTCGCATATACGGTCTTCTTTGGATTGAAGATCTTTGAAAGCTCATCCACTCTTCTGTCGTGTACCTTTGCAACAGCGGTATGTGCTTCGTTTTTGTGACTTGAATGGGGTTCAACACCGGTTAGGAGGGTGAACAGTGTACTCTTTCCACTCAACGGCAGACCGAAAATACCTATCTCCATAGCACCGCCTCCTCTTGACACATCTATATTATCAGAATAAAGGAGGCATTGGAAACTGACAGAGGTTCATGTTTCTCGGTCGAAGCAGATGTTTCCGAATTCTACTTATACATGTCCGAATCAAAGTCGAACCTGAACTTCACTATCTTCATCTCGTTATCCTACTTTCTCGAATAATCTCCACGTTTCTCTCTTTCCCTCTCTCTCAGATCCTTCGCGTTATCTTCAAGAGAGCATTTCTGTCGAGAATCCTTATCACCTTGCCCTCCTGCCTGATAATCTTCTCTCCGGCAAACTCGGAAAAGACCCTCGAAAGAGAGGGCCTCGCTACGCCAAGAGCGTCTGCCAACTCTTCTTTTGTTGTCTTCAATTCAAATTCGCTTCCGAGGTCGTCACTTTGCTTCAGAAGGAAGTTGGCCAGTCTTTGATTCAGGGTGTTGAGAGATAGCATCCACACCTTTTCCGCCAGTGTAGTAAGCCTATCTCCCATATCTCTGAGCAAGTTTCTTAGGAAGACCTCATATTCTCTGCAAAGCCATAGTATTCCATCTCTCTCTATGTGCAGTACCGTACACTTATCTGTGGAAACAATATCTACCGGTATCACATTCTTTGAGGCAAAGAGAAAACCCGAAGCGAGAATCGACGGGGCCTCCATAGTCTCTATCGTAATTACTTTCCCAGAGAAATCCTGCATCTGAGCCTTTGTATGTCCTTGAAGCAAAATCAACATTTCATCGCAGGTACTATTCTGCTCTTCGATCAATTCCCCGTCGAGAAACGAGGTAATTCTGTGATTCACATTTTTAAATATCCTCTCGAGCTCTCCCGCCTTTATTCCTTCGAAGAGACTGCATCTTCCGAGGTTGTAGATTATTGGATTCAATATACACCTCCACTCACAGCTGCACAAAGATATTATAACCAGATAGCGAGCCTTTATTCGACTATTGCTGTATCTACAAGTCCTGGTCGTCTCGAAACTGAGCTTGATTTAATAGGTCCAGAAATAGTATCATATTAAAGTTCACTTTGATATCTTCTTTTTGGGGTTGTTGCGGATGGGAGTTCTAGCGAGTTTATCGCTTTCCTACCCGTTCGTTGTACTCTTGTAAAGACATTTCAGGAGGTCGACTTGCGACTTTTCATTTTCGATGTCGGCGGAGTAATTGCCGAAAATACAAACGTAGTCCCATCTATCTGCAGTTTTCTGGGCATCTCGAAAGACGAGTTTCTGGACTCTGCCGAAATGGAAAACATAATTGCCTTGCAGACCGGAAGACTTACTGCTGAAGAGTTCGTCTATATGTTCTCGCGGAAACTTGGAAGACCTGTGCCGGGAAATATCTGGGAAATGTTCTTCAAACCTGAACCGATAGAAGAGACGGTCGAGGTCATAAGACAATTGCGACGGAAGCACAGGGTGATCGCTGGGACTAACACGATTGAACCTCATTTCAAGGTACACACATCACGCGGCGATTACGACATCTTTGACAAAGTCTATGCCTCACATATTATTGGGTTTGCAAAACCAGATGTTAAATTCTACAGTCATATTTTAGAGAAAGAATTCTGCATGCCCGAAGAGACTTTTTTCACGGATGATACAGCGAGAAATGTCGAAGCGGCAGCGAAAACAGGAATGAACGCGTTTCATTTTACCGAATCAGCGACTTTAAGAGAAAAACTCAGAGAGTACCTTTGAGTTAACTTCACATCGAAAGGGGTGTTTCTATGAAAAGGCTTAGCGTAATTCTTCTAGTAATGCTAATGCTAGCTGTACCGATCTCCGCACTCGGAAAGACCACAATCACCTGGTGGATCAACCCGTGGAGAATCGCACCTCCAAACTTCCCGGCAGATAAGGCTGCAACAGAGGAAGACTTCCCAAAGTGGGCTGCCGAAGAGTTCATGAGACTTCATCCAGACATTGAAGTCAAGTATGTCGTTGTTGGAAACACCGAATATTCGCAGAAAATGGCTGCGGCAATTGCGACCGGAACTCAGCCTGACATCTTCAAAGGCCCCGTTTGGGACAACAGGTGGGTAGGAGCGGGATTGCTTGAACCGATTGACGACTATCTGACCGAAGAAGACCTTGCGGACTTCTATGAGCTCGCTATTGAAACAGGTTATGTAGATGGAAAGCATTACATCTGGCCCTGGAATCTCGGGACGAATGGGATGGGAACCAGTATGCTTCTCTACACTCCAGACTTCGAGAAGGCCGGTGTCGACTGGCGAAAGATAGTCGAAGAGGGCTGGACGATGGAAGAGTTCGTCGAAATAGCCAAGAAGCTTACATGGGATTCCGATGGCGATGGGAAAACTGATCATTACGCAATCAGCTTTGGAGCTCAGGACACTCACAACCTTATGAACTTCATCTATGCTCATGGCGCAAAGCTTATTACTGAAGATGAAAGCAAGGTTATCTTCAATACTCCCGAGGCAGTCGCGGGGCTTCAGTTCCTTCTAGACCTCGTCGATGTTCATAAAGTAGCTCCCAGCGGTGTAGAGGCCATGGGTGTTTATGATGTGATCGGCAACTTCCATTCTCACAGGACGAGTATTGGATTTGGTGGTCCTTACGAGATCGGTAGAATCACACGTTACGTAAAATCCGGTCAGCTTGCAGAGGCTTTCTATCCGGTTATTGCTCCATTCCCTCATGTTGAAGGACAAAAGGGCGCCTCTTACGCATCTGCCAGCGGATTTGTCGTCTTCAAGCAGAACGACAAGGAAAAGAGAGATGCCGTAATGGAGTTTGCGAAATTCCTGACAAACAAAGAAAACACGGCACTTCTGGAAAGCCTCATCTACCTCACAGCCAGAAAGTCAGTTAATGAGTTGCTTTTCCAGAACGACGATTACCTGAATGAACAGGCTCAGACATTCGCTAGAATAATGGATGAGACTGGAATGGAGTTCTTTGGATCACAGAGCTTCCCGTGGTCAGAGATATCCAAGTTCTTCACAAGCTCCATGGAAGGAGCTTTCGGAAAGACCAAGACAGCGCAGGAGGCCCTCGATAGCTTTGTAACCGAAGCCAATCGGGCACTCTCTTACTATTGATTTTGAGTAGATGAGTTGAAGGGAACAGCCTCTGCCCTCAGGGCCCGGGGCTGTTCCCATTTAATGGGGTGATCGATTTGGAGCAGATTCCAGTTAAACCAATAAAACGGAAGACTACCTTGAACGACGTTTGGAGGGGTAGATCGGGATATCTCTTCATTCTGCCGCACTTTGCCCTCTTTGCAGTATTCTTCCTTGTGCCGGTTGGTTGGGGCATGTACCTCAGTATGTTCAAGTACAATGTCTTTTCTCAAACATTTATCTGGTTCGACAATTACAAACGCATTTTGAGCGACTGGCTCTTTCTGAAGTCTCTTAAAAATACCTTCTTCTACACATTCGGTGTTGTTCCACTATGGCTTGGAAAGGCTTTGCTCGTAACTGTTCTAATATATCCTTTCAGAAAAGGCATCAGAACCTTTTTCAAGGCGGCCTTTTATCTGCCCCATGTAACTTCTACGGTAATAATTTCCATGATCTGGCTGTGGGTTTTCAATCCGAACTTCGGACTACTGAACTATTTCATGACCGTTCTCGGATTGGAACCGGTAGTATGGCTTGGAAGGTCCTTAACGGCAATGCCATCATTAATAGTGATGCAGGTTATCATGGGTGGCGGCTCGACAATAGTGCTTCTATCTGCGGCCATGGCCTCGATACCGGAGTATTATTTCGAAGCGGCAACATTAGAAGGAGCTGGCTCGTGGGCGATATTCAGGAAGATTACTGTCCCTCTGCTCAAGCCGACGATACTCTATGCTTTGGTCATGGGAACGATAGCGAATTTCCAGACCTTCTCTAACATTTACATCATGACGAGTGGTGGACCGGAATTTTCGACGACTACTATTGCTTACTTGATCTACGAGACTGCCTTTAAGAACTATAACCTCGGCCTTGCATCTGCAATGTCGATGGTTATGTTTGGCATCCTCGTTGTTCTCGGAATAGTCCAGTTCAAATGGCTCGGTTCAAATGTGGAGTATTGAGGTGATTGACTGTGAAAGCGAAAACTAAGACAAATATAAAAAAGGCAATTTCGCTTGCTATTCTGGCTCTGCTCGCATCACTCGCCTTTATCCCGCTTTACTGGATGGTTGCCACCTCTTTTACGCAACCTTCATTGACTATGAAGTTTCCGCCGGACATCATCCCGAAGAATCCTACACTTCAGAACTTCAAGGACCTCTTCGAGAGAAAGATAATTTTCAGATGGACTCTGAACAGCTTTATAGTTGCAGGGACCGTAACTCTAGCGCAGATCTTTGTTTGCGCCATGGCAGGTTATGCTCTGGCGAAGAAGAAATTCCCCGGAAGCAAAGCGATCTTCTCTATATACATCGCATCAATGATGATCCCTACCCAGGTAACTCTTGTGCCTCTGTATATCCTGATCTCGAAGCTGGGTATGGTGGACACTTATCAGGCACTGATCTTGCCCGCTATTGCTGCTCCCTTCGGAGTATTCCTGATGAGGCAGTTCATGGTATCCGTTCCGACAGAGATTATTGAGGCCGCCAGAATAGATGGTGCGAGTGAATTCAGAACCTTCGCGAAGATTATTGTTCCAATTTCGAAACCGGCTATGGCCGTCCTCGGAATATTCACGTTCATGGGACAGTGGAACAGCTTCCTCTGGCCACTGATTGTCACAAACACTTCGGAGATGAGAACGCTTCAGGCAGGACTCTCGCTTCTTCAGGAACAGGTGCCGATGCAGTACTCTTATCTAATGGCAAGTGCTACGTACTCGGCTATTCCGATGATCATTGTCTTTCTTGCCTTCCAGAAGTACTTCCTGAAAGGTATTACAGTCGGAGCAATCAAATGAGCAGCGGTAAGGGGTGTTTTCGAAGATGAAGAAGACTTTTGAGCGGTACACGGTCTGTCCCGAAAATGTTTCAAAAGAGATGCAGCGATCGGACTTCTGGTGCGAGAAGATGACTGATCCAGATGATGAGTGGCTTAGTGAGGACGAGATAGACGCTTTCAACGGATCGGTTATTTCACGCGCTGAAGCAGCTGGTCACACGGCATATGCGAACAAGCTCGAAAACTTCCCCTCGAGGCTCGAATTCGATGAAGTAAGAGCGATGATCAACGATTCATTTCCCGAGTACTTTATGAAAACTCCTCTTTTGAACAATGAAGGAGAGGATGTCCCTTCGGGAATTCGTGGAGATATCGTCGACAATGCCACTGCCATCCTTAATCAGGATATGGCTCTGAAGTTCGGCATCGTGACTCGGAGGACTCATCTGAGGGCGCTGCCCACGGATTTCATTTCCTGTGATGAGTTTATCGACAATGATCGTCTCCAGTTGACTTCTGTAAGCCTCGGAACACCATTTGCTGTTCTTGCGCGTAGCAGGGACACTTCATGGCTCTTCGTTCAAACCCCAGGTTACAGGGGTTGGCTGAAGACAAGTGATTCTGCCGTTACGGAGAGCAGGCACTCTGTGCAGAACTTCTACCGCTCGAGTGACTTCCTCCTCGCAACCGGTAGCAGAGTGGAGATTGAGCCTGACCCCTTTGAACTGAATTCTTCGGGCTTGTTTCTGCAAATGGGAGACAGACTCCCTCTCGAGGATCCCGAAGAAAGCGAGAACCTCCATGCGCAAGGGCCATTTGGTTGTTTCACAGTAAAAGTGCCGGTAAGAGAGAGGTTGGGCTCGCTGGGTTTTCGAAAAGGCCTTGTGAGAATGAGCGAAGATGTAAGAATCGGGAACATGACGCTCACCGGCAGGGAGATAGTAAATCAAGCCTTCAAGATGCTGGGCGAGCGTTACGGCTGGGGAGGTCTCTTCAACAGGAGGGACTGTTCGAGATTCGTTCAGGATATCTTTGCCAGTTTTGGTCTCGTACTTCCCCGCGACGCTTGGGCCCAGGAAACGCTGGGATCGAAGGACAGAATTCGCTTCGAAGGCGATTTGGAGGAAAGGAAGGTTCAGTTGCGGTCGCTCAAACCAGGAAATCCCCTGTATATGCCGGGCCATACGCTGATCTATCTCGGCCAGGACAAAGGGAGATTCTTCGCCATTCATGATGGGGCCGGCTACAAAGATTCGAAGGGAAAGAAGATCTCAGTCCACGGAGTTTTCGTCATGGATCTATCTGTCCGAACAATGAACAGTGATAAGAGCTATCTGGAACAGCTTACTTCCGCACTTAAGATAGATAAGGGTTAGGGCTCTAGTAAACCAGCTTAAGGAGCATCTTGAATTTCTCTATCTGTTTCTTGGTAATCAGCGGCGCGTTGATTGGAAAGATGTCTTCAATCTGCTCAACAACTACCGCGAGAGACCTCGCTGTATAAGAGGGGTCTTCGGTGACTTCTCTGAACCCGTTTCGCGGTAGCATCCAGTATTCCCACGGATCGGGAAGTCTCACATTCGGACTGAATGTTTCAACCTCAAAAACATACCCTAATTCGGGAAGAAGGTACAAGTCTATCACACCTTCAACTTTCTTCTGAGGAAAAATATGCCTCGTTTTGATAACCGCACTGGATGCTTTCAGCTGTTCGGCGATCTCGGTGATCTTCGCGGGATCGAGATATCTTTCTTCCTCTTCCCTAACGAGACCGCCCCCCGATTTCAGGGTCTCAAGTAGAAAAATCTCAGATCCATCAACTCCGAGTCTTATTCTCCGTCTATCGGGATGGTCTAGATACCACTGAATAGTTAGCTGGTGTCTTTCGGCCCTTTCAATAATCTCTACAGGTAACTCTTTTCCGAAGAGGAACTTTCTCTCGATTTCAAGCACTGCCTTCACACTCCAGATACAGTGTATACGATTATTCATCCGTCATCAAGTTGCGACTTCTGCGGGACTGTGTTAGTATGTACCGAATCGAAACTAACGGAGGTAAATAATGGAAGAAAGAAAAGAACTTGAAATGCATGACTGTGACGAATGCAACGATCCAAACTGTGAACACAATCACGGAGAAGAGGCTGAATTCGACAGTTTTACAGTTACCGACGAAGACGGATCAGAGCATCACTTCAACGTCATCGCCGAATTTGAGAACGAAGGCAAACTCTACTGGGTTGTCGAAGAGTTTTTCGAAGACGAAGAGGATATCTCTGAAGAAGACGAAGAAGATTCTTCTGATGAAGACGAAGAGGAAGGCTACATCGTATTCAGAGTTGAACATGGCGAGGATGAAAATCCCTTCCTCTATTCAGTTGAAGATGAGGAGTTTGAAGATGTTAGTAAGGCCTGGAGCAAACTCGTAGAAGAGATTTTGACAGAGGAAGATGTTGAAGAAGAATAGGGGACCGCGGGTCCCCTTTTTGTTATAATCCTCTATGGAGGTGTTGACATGATTCTTGCGCTCGGCGTCTTTCTTCCAGAAGTGAAACCTGTTATGGATAACATGCTTGTTCTAGAATCAGGGGAGATTTTGGGAAGGCATTACTGTAGAGGAGTAATAGGAAACAATGAAGTAATTGCCTGCGGTGGATTCGTGGGCAAAGTTGAGACCTCTATGATTACTCAGAAGATGATTGATCTTTTCAATCCAAGATTGTCGGTTCTAACCTCGGGTGCTGCGGCAATCGATGAATCGCTAGAGATAGGTGACATTGTAGTCGGAACAGAATTTGAGGAATACGACACGATCTTTCCACTGAGTGAAGGAAAGATGGTAATGAAATCGCCAGATACTCTTCTAATGCGATTCCTCAGGGTATACTTCAAAGCCGGAAAGTTCGGCAAGATCCTTTCGGGCGACGGCGTGATAGCAAACTCCTCACTTAGAGACAACATTCACTCTTCCTACGGAGGTATTGCTCTCGACATGGATTCTGCACCTTTTGCAAAAACAACCTTTGAGAACAAGAAAAATTATCTTGTGCTCAAAACGATTCTTGACAGGGCCGACGAGACCTCCAAAAGAGACTTCGACAGAAACTTTCAGAGACTCGCCGGGAGATCGGCCGAGTTACTCGTCGAGACAATGAAGAATCACTACATAGACAGGGAGTGAGATCGGTGGACTGCATTTTCTGTAAGATAGCCAGTGGAGAAATCAAGAGCAGTTTTGTGGGAGAGAACGACTGGTTTGTCGCCTTTGACGACATAAATCCTGTAGCACCAACCCATGTTCTTGTAATTCCAAGGGAGCATGTAAAGAGTCTCGAAGAATTGACCGCTTTCGATGATGAAGTGTTGAAGAGTCTATTCGATCTCGTTGACGAGATAGTCCGGTCTAAGGGTATTAAGGATAGCGGATTTAGGCTTATCGTCAATCAAGGAAGCGATTCCGGCCAGGAAGTGGAGCACCTTCACTTCCACATACTTGGAGGAAGAAAGCTGGGAAGACTTGGATGAAAGAGAACTTCCAGCACTACTACACTGATCAGACCGAGCCACCGCAGGTTATTAAAGCGGCAACACTTATACTAAAGAACGGTCACTCTTACTCATTCAAGAGTCCAGAAGGCGTATTCGCCTTTGGAAAAATCGACAGAGCCTCTATGCTTCTCATAGAGAATTGCCTTCTAGAGGGTCAGGAGAGCTTGCTTGATCTCGGTTGCGGCTACGGGCCAGTCGGTATTACTTTGAAGCGAGAATACCCTGATCTAAAGCTTTTCATGAGTGATGTAAACACAAGAGCCGTTACTTTCTCAAAGATCAACGCAAGAGACCAGAATGTTGAAGCAGATATCCGCAAAGGCGAGCTTTACTCTCCATGGGATGGTATGGCGTTCGATTCGATTCTCTCGAATCCACCTATTGCGGCAGGAAAGGCAGTATGGCAGAGACTGATTACAGAGGCTCCGAAAATGTTGACTGGGAACGGGACACTTCAGATAGTCGCCTACCATAACAAGGGCGGATCACGGCTCGAAGGAATTATGAAAGAGACTTTCGGAAATGTTATTACGAGAACAAAGTCCGGCGGTATAAGGGTCTATGTCTCCAGAAAAGTCTGACAACCTTCTTTCTTTGCTTAACATAAGTGTCAAAGCAGGAGGCACTTCGATACTCGAGGACTTCTCTCTCGATGTCTCGAAAGGCGAACGATTGGCTCTGCTGGGAAGAAACGGTTCTGGAAAGACAACGCTTCTCAATACCATATCCGGTCTTAAGAAGCCCTTCTCAGGGAGGGTATCTCTCGAAGGCCAAATAGGAGTAGTTTTCCAGAATCCCGATTCGGCGCTTTTCGGCTCTACGATTGAGGAGAATCTTGCCTTTCCTCTCCAGTCTTTATCGCTTGCCAGAAGTGAGATTGTGGAGCGCATTAAGCTCTTCATTTCGAGATTCGATCTTACTGGAATCAGGGGTAGAGATATTCTCACTCTTTCGGGAGGCCAACGCCAGCTCGTTTCTCTTGCAGCCGCTCTTATTTCAGAACCTGATCTTCTTTTGCTGGATGAGCCTCTTTCTATGATCGATAGACACGATCGAGAAGTCATGCTTGCCACATTGTCAGAGATTGTGAGACCGGAAACCTCAGTGATTTTTGCAACCAACAGATTCTCCGAAGTTCAAGACTTCGAGAGATTCGTTTTGATCGGCAGAGGGCGTAAGCTGTTTGATGGAAACTCTAAAGAACTCAAAGAATCGCCTTCTGTTTTCGTTGAAGCGGAAATGACTATTCCATTCGAGATTGCAGTATCATGCTGAAGGTTCGAGAAGTTTCATTCAGCTACAGAGGTCAGGGCAAAAATTCACGAATTCCCGCGTTGAAGGAAGTATCATTTGACCTAGAGTCGGGATCTTTTGTAATACTTACGGGTAGAACGGGTTCGGGAAAGTCGACTCTTCTACAACTTCTCTGTGGTCTTATACAGCCCGAGAGCGGGAGGATTGACTGCGAATACGGGGAACTGAATTCCAGGGCCTCAATGATCTTCCAATATCCGGAGGAGTGCTTCTTCAATCCCACGGTCAGAGAAGAGATCGTGTTCAGTCTGAAGATAACCGGAAGGAACGATTACGGGAGGCTCGAAGAGATTCTCGAGAAGATCGGTTTTGAACTGGACAGATTCGGCTCGAGAACTCCTTTTTCCCTCTCGGGAGGAGAGCAGAGACTTCTCGCAATCGCGTCGATTGTCGCGCTCGACAGAGAAATATTCTTGTTTGACGAACCGACTTCCGGACTGGACACAAAAGCGGTCGATAGAGTAAGAAAAATCTTGTCCTCCGAAAGTCGAGCCGGAAAGACCATCGTGGTGGCGACTCACTGGCCTGCTGAGTTCCTGGACTTGGCTACTCACGTATTGGATCTAGTCGAAGGAGAGATTGGTCACTTTGTTACAGTTTCCGAGTATGTGAACGGCAATCTTCACGGTGAGAGACTTGAAGAAAAGGAGAGATTTCTGCTAGACTACTACAAACGTTTCGCCCGCTTCCCTGCAAGCGAGGAGGAACTGATTTCATTTGTCAGGAGAGAGAAGAGATGCTGAATATATCGGTCATTGTCAACACAGTTGCAGTCATAGTAGGTTCGATGCTGGGCCTTCTGGGCGGGAAGTTCGTTAAAGAGCGCTACAGGAAGGTCTTCTTCAACGTAATAGGACTCCTGACTATGGGTCTGGGTTTAAGTATGTTTCTGGATACGAACAGCGTTCTCGTCGTTTTGGGCAGTCTTATTGTAGGCGGAGCCATCGGAGAGGCTCTCGATCTGGAGGAAAAGATAGGAAGACTGGCAGGAAAGAAGAGCGACGATGCAAACTTCGTCAAAGGCTTTATAACAGCCTCCGTTCTATTCGTTGCAGGCCCTATGACGGTTATAGGTTCTCTCAAGGCAGGTCTCTCGGGCGAAAACGAGTTGATATACATCAAGTCATTGATGGATGGTATCTCGTCTGTCATGCTCTCGGCAACTCTAGGCAAGGGTGTGCTTCTTTCTGCTGCGGCAGTCTATCTGGTACAGGGTGGACTCGTGTCTCTTGCCGGAGTTCTCTCCTTCCTTCAGGATCCACTCTATCTGGGTGACTTCTCGGGGGTTGGAGGTCTTATGCTCCTTGGGCTGGGAATCAGGTTGCTGGAGATAAAAGAAATCAGGGTCGGCAACTTCCTACCGGCCCTGATACTCTCACCAATACTTACGTGGGTATCCACTCTTTTCACCTAAAAGTTTTGAGCTCGGCAGAGATATCTATCTCTGTCTCCTCCTTCGCGAGAACAACTCCATTCTTCAAAACGGGATGAAGTTCATGGTAGGTCGGCTTATCGTTTAAGAATAGAATACCCATCGGTATTTTGTCGTCCCATTCGAGAGCCCTCTTGAAAGCATTTGCCTTGTCTGTCGGATCGTAACTGCTGTCTGCTTCGCTCACATCATAAAGTTTTTCCTTGTAGTACTTGAAAGTGTTCACCTTATTGAAAGTGACGCATGGTTGCATTATATCAACGACTGAAAAACCCTTATGGTTTATCGCCGCAGAGACGACCTTGTTGAAGTGTTCCTTGTCGCCGATAAAGGTTCTTCCAACAAAGGAAGCATCCATCGCTATCGCCAGAGAGAGTGGATTCAAGGGCTCGTTGATTACCCCTTGCAGTTGAGCGCTTGTTTTCTGTCCCTTTCTTGTTGTTGGCGATCCCTGGCCCTTCGTCAATCCATAGATCTGATTATCGTGAATCAAGACGGTTACATCGAAATTCCTACGAATACCGTGAATGAAATGGTTACCGCCCTCTCCGTACATGTCTCCATCTCCCGACTCCGCAATCACAGTGAGTTCGGGGTTCACCGCTTTTATGGCAAAGGCGACGGGAAGGCTTCTTCCATGGAGGCCATTGAAAAAACTTAAGTCCAGATAATGGGGCATCTTCGCGGCCTGTCCGATTCCAGTCACCATAACAAGCCGAGACTTATCTACTCCCATCTCCTCCAAGGTGCTCGCGAGATTCATTCTGAGGGGAAAGTTTCCGCATCCTGGACACCACGCGGGGTCTACTTCTCTCAAGAAACTCATATTATCCCCTCCTCTTGTAGAGTCTTTTCTATCCAGTTCGCACTCACAGGGCGGCCATCGTATCGGCCGATATGCTCTACAGTCAAACCCGTCTCAGATCTTAACAGACTTGCAAACTGCCCTGTGAAGTTCCCTTCGACAGAAACAAGTCTTTTGCCTTCCAGCTCTTCCTTGATTGAATGGTCGATAGGAAAGACCTCCGTGTAGTGAACGTAGCCAACATCATTCCTGCCAGTGGCAAATTCATCGATAGCGCCCCAGCTGTCTCCCCAGCCGATAAGAATCAAAGGCGCATCGAGATTGAACTTCGCCGGTGCCGTCAGCTCGCCCAGTAGTCCCTCCATCTTCTTCATTCTCTTCTGGACCATCATCTTCCTTATCTCGAGGTTCTCAGTGATATACCCCTCTTCGTCATGTTCATCGGAATCGACTCTCACGGGAGCCTTGCCCCCGGGGATCGCTCTCGGCGATACACCATTTTCAGTGATCTCGAATCTGCGGTACTGATCGCCGCCCTCAACGACAAATCTCTGAAGAAATTCCTCTTTGTGAATTGGAGGCTCTACCGTTGCCGAGGAGTCGACCAACGACTCGGTGAGAAGGATTATCGCTGGAATCTGGTATTTATCTGCAATATAGAAGGCCTTCTCGGTCAGCTCGAAAGCGTCCTTCGGAGTCCTGGGAGCCACAACGTATTTTGGAAACTCACCATGACCGGCATGCACCACGAAGAGAAGGTCCTCCTGAGCAGTTCTTGTCGGAAGGCCGGTGGCCGGTGCGGGGCGCTGAGCGTCTACCATTACCAGGGGAGTCTCGGTCATCGCAGCAAGAGAAATACCTTCCTGCATCAAAGCGAAGCCGCCGCCAGATGTCGTAACGAGCGATCGTGCACCAGCGAAAGACCCACCTATCACCATATTGACTGCTGCGATCTCGTCTTCGGCCTGTTCGACGACTATGCCATATTTCTCCGCTCTCGATGCCAGGAAGTTCATGACGCCTGTTCCCGGAGTCATGGGATATGCCGCAAGAAATCTGCACCCGGCCGCAATTGCTCCCAGACCTGTGCCTTCCGTACCGTTAACGAGGTAGTAGTTATGCTCATTGGCATCAATTTCGGGAATCTCTAAGGATAGTTCAAGATTGTAACCTCTTTCAAGTGCTTCAAGATTAGACTTTATTACTTCATCCTTTCCAGAGAAGACCTCTTTAATTAACTGTGAGGGGATTTCCATTTTGACTTTGAAGAGTGCAAGAATCGCACCGAGAGCGACTACATTCTGGGCTCTCGGTTCTCCCGCTTCTTTTGCTATCGTCTTGAACGGGAAATTCATAACATTCATCTCAAAGCCCGCATCTTCCGTAGTCACATGTTCGGAATCCGAATCGAATATCAGTGTCGTCTTGTGATCAAAGTATTTCAGCTGTGAAAGAGTGGTACTTTTACTTAGCGATACGATGAGATCAAACTCCTGCCGCATAGAGAACAAAGGAGTGTCGGAAACGCGAATCCTGTATATATACTCTCCACCTCTGATCCGCGAATGGTAACTCTTGTCAGTAAAGATGCAGTAGCCATTTCGGAAGAGGCTGAGCGCAAGCATATCCCCAATCGTATTCAGTCCCTGACCGGCTTCGCCGGAAAGAGCTATAACATAATCTCTCACGTTAACACCTCCGTTGAGGTAAAGAAAGGCGGGAGTGATTCTCCCGCCTCATTTCTCTAGTCGATTGGTTCGAAATCGTCTTTACTGGCTCCGCATAGTGGACAAACCCAATCCTCTGGAACATCCTCAAAGGTGGTTCCGGGATCTACTCCATTGTCGGGATCTCCAATTTCAGGATCATAAATATAACCGCAGATAGTGCATCTGTACTTCATCGCGCCACCCTCCTCAATCAGAACTCAACTCTCTTACTGCTTTCCCAGAGACCATGTATATTGCAGTAAGAGGTAGCGATCAGTGAACCTGACTTCTCCAATTTCACGCTAAATACAGCCTTTGGCTGGGTTGTTACAGGAGTGAACTCGACGTGACCAAGATGAATTAGAAACTGTCCGTCATCATACATTGCGTACAGATCGAACCACTTGATGTGATGCTCGATGGTATTTGGATGTGAGATCTCCTTGCCCACCATGATTTCAACGTTGAATGCTTCTCCCGGCTTAACGGTATCGGGAATGTCAATAACCGGTACATGCTTCTCACTTTTCCAATCGGCACTCTTAACATATTCGCCTATCGCCATTTTATCCCCTCCTCTATATAAAGCAATACCACAAAATGGTCAATCAGTGCAGAACTGCTCTGAACAACAGCTACAGAAATCAAAATTATTATACCATATCACTAAGAACAGAAGTATATTTTGAATCCTTATAAACCCCCACACAAGCTCAGCACGTTTGATTTGATCACCTCATTTGAAGATGGCATGAGCTTCTACCAAAGCGTAAAATGAGATTCGACGAAGAGCTTTAGAGAGCAAAACATAGCCGTGAAAAAATCCCCTCTTGCAAGAGAAAAACAGTCCTCCGATAAGAGTTGCAAGACGCAAGGCGCCTTTAACAGGAGGCGAGGCCGACTTCGTCGGGAAGTGATGCTGGGAAAAGCATCCCAGGAAGTGAGGCCCTCATAAAACTTTAGACGCAACGCCGGCAAAGATCGCGCCGGGACGCAAGGCACTGAGGAGCATCAGTGGACGCAGGGCTGGCGAAGAACATGCCAGGACGCAATGCCCGCTTCGCGGGGAAAGATCCTCACTGCCAGTCTGCTAACGCAGGCCAGTCACCTTCGGTGGCCAGTCGCACTTCGTGCGGCCAGCTCCGACTTCGTCGGGAAGTGATGCTGCTTCGCAGGAAGCCTGTCAAGTAAGACGTCAACGGTTCTCCGTTCTCCGACTAGAACGAAGAGCCAGATCTACGGTTTGGAAAGAGGGAGATCCCGTGCAGAGGCCCTGAACAAGAGCCCCAAACAGGATCATATTGGGGCAGGCTAATCAGGGCAGGCTCTACGGGATGACAATTTAAGATGATTGTGCAGTTCTCTTGTAGGGGCGAACGGCCGTTCGCCCGAAAAAGGTCCTGGTTGGAATCTCATGCCTATTACGCGAAAAATGGGACAGACAATAGGAGCGTTTGGGAGCCCGTCTGCTAACGCAGGCCATTTCCGCTATGCGGGAGATGAGATCCCGTGCAGGATCATTACGGGATGACAATGTCAGACGATTATGTGATTCTATTGTAGGGGCGAACGGCTGTTCGCCCGAAAAAGGTCCTGGTTGGAATCTCATGCGATGAAATCGCATAGGCTCACTGTATGACTGCCCTTCACGTCATCCTGACAATGCTCCTGGTTAGGATCGAGGTCTCTCGCGAAAAATGGGACATAACGTACAACGGCTTTCAAGAGAACACACACCCCACCGCAAGCGGTCCCCCCCGCTCAAGCGGGGATTTAAGATCAAGAGAATTAGGAG